>CASGHA010000141.1 GCA_949319355.1 uncultured Methanospirillaceae archaeon
CTCCGCCATTCCGCTGCTGATCCGGCGCACGATGCTGTTGCTGGTCGAGGAGATCCGCTTGCTGGAGGCGCGCATCGCCCAGCTGGAGCGGGAGCTCACGGAACTGGCGCGGCACTCGCCCGCCTGCACCACGTTGCTCACCATTCCCGGCATCGGCCTCTTGACCGCTACCGCGATGGTGGCCGCCACCGGCGGCGAGGTGAAACACTTCAAGGACGCCCGCCACTTCGCCAGCTGGTTCGGCCTCACGCCGAAGGAATATTCCTCGGGATCGACGCGCCGGCTCGGGCGCATCTCCAAGCGCGGCGACCGCTACCTGAGGATGCTGCTCACCCATGGGGCGCGCGCCCTCCTGCGCGCAGCAACCCTGGCCCGACAGGCCGGCCGCACGCTCGATGGCTTGCGCCACTGGGCCACCGAAATCCAGGGGCGCACCCACCACAACAAGGCCGCCTGTGCGCTGGCCAACAAGCTGGCGAGGATCTGCTATGCCGTCTTGCGCGATGCCACGCCGTACGGTCTGCCCCAGCCCCGGCAGGCCAAGAAGCTCAACCGCGCGGCCTTTGTCGTGGCGGCCTGAGGCTGTGCCAGGAAACACCGTGATGTTCTTTCCCCAGCGTCTGCAACGAGACTGATCGCCCATCATGGCAAACAGGGTCGCACCCGCACGGACTGACGCCGATAACTCTGCCGGCAGCGTACCGCTTGCCGCTTGTACCGATTGGCGCGCCGTGAGCAGATTCCATGTCGGCACGGGCCACACAGAGCCCACTCACGATGCCGGATATACGACTGCATGCGCATCCCCTCAGCCATTCCTATCGCTCAGTTTCCTTGCTTTTTGGGGGAGTCCATATACGAACTGTTAGGCAACAATGTCATTCTTCAATGATGGCCAAGCCGCGCCGCTTGAGATCTGCCAGGGAATCCAACATGGTCTTCAACGCTTCAGGAGAATGGCGCTCCCACTCTTGCAGTACGCCAACTATCTTAAGGGGTTGGTGTGTCCCGCGAGCCACACCCTGCTCGATTACCCCGCTTACCCGCAACCGCAGGGCGAAGTCATGGAACTCAACCCTCGTGACGCGGATACCCAGTCTTACGGGTCGTTTTTCCGCCTTTTCAGGTCGTATCTTGTCAGCCTGGGTCTCTGTTGTCCGGAGCGTCGTTGCAAAGACAAGGTCATCCGGGGATATGAGGTGGCTCATGTGCCAGAGATCATCGATACTTTCCGGGAACAGCCTGACCTCCCCGAAGGACCTGATGAGGTCGCCGAATTCAGCCTTCATCGACTATGTCGGAACCTCCGGGGGGGATGAATGCTGCGACGGCCTCGGTATTCAACACGGCCTTCCAACCTGCACGCTCGTTCTCCGGTATCCGTTCCCTCAAAGTTCTCGTCATTTTCCGCGCAATGTCATTCGGTTCAAAGGTCCCGGGCTGGATCTCGAGAGAGACCACCGAGCGTGCCCTGACGACCTCTGGAGGACCCCCTATCACCGCCATGTCCGGTTCCTTTGCAAGGCCGACGGAAGCCCTGAGTGGGATGTCCCTGTAGTATTCCCGCTCGCCGCGGACGATGAACGACCCCCTGCTCACGTACTCCCCTGACTCAGGTGTCTTACTGACCTGGTCGGGACGGACTGCATAGACATCAGCCGAGTGGTGCCCGGCTTTCCAGGCCCCGGAGAACGCTGCTGCAAACCGGGCTACCTCGTCCATACGTTCCGTCTGCCCTTTCACGATGACAACCGAAGCCCCGTGGACATCTGCATGAAGGAACCGGTCCCTGCCTTCCATGTATTTCTTGACCAGCTCTTCGTTCTGGGAAGCGTCCCGTCCTCCGAGGACCAGGGCCCCGTCACTGGTATAGAACCACCGAAACCTGTGAAACCAGCGTTTTTTCATGGGAGCCGCTTTGCTGGCTGCTTTCTTCCTGACCGGGACAGGCCTGTCCATCGCGGCTTTTGCCCCATCCCGCTTCTTCCTGAACTTCTTGGCCTGTTCGTAAAACCTGCCGACGTTCTGTTCGATACTCTCACGGACATGGATACGGACCAGTGTCCCTTCAAGTTCAAGGTCTATTGAAGCTTCATCGGGATGAACCGCCCGTATCTGCCGGGCCACACCGTCCCCATTTTTCAGGATGGTGGCTATCTCCTGCCAGGAATAGCGTTCCGAGGCTCTCGTGAGGGTACGGATAATTTCCGAAACAAGCTGGTAGTTCGCATAGACCGCCTCGGCTGCAGCTTCGCTTTTCGCCGCCTTTTCGTCATACTTCCTGACCGCTGCCTCCTGGCGGCTGCGGATTATCCCGTCCCGGGTGACCTTCTCCTTCTGCTCGACACTCTTCCTGGGTGTCAAGGGGAAGAATGCCTCCAGGGCGGCCTGGAATGAGGGGTGGGGTGTTCCTTCAAAACCCGGTACAGGTATGGGGTGCACACCCGTCGGCCCGAGCAGAGGCTGCCTTTCTGCCTTAATCTGGTCTATCAACGAATGGTATGCCTTATATAGTCCAGGTAAATCAGCCTCTCCCGGGCGGGTTGACTTTTCGACTCCGGCCATCCTGCATACAAGTTCTGCATATGCCCCGCCGAGCATCCCGTCAATAGCAAGGACCCTGACCGTTTCACGTGTATCGTTCCGCAGGTGAGCCTTGAACTCCTCTTCTGACAGGAGGGAGAGGTCCTTTCCCGGGTACTGGTATACTTCCCCGGGTACGACATCCCTGTCCCTGAACCGGTGAGGTCTCAATGCCCTGACGATCCCGAACTGTTCGTCACAGATGACGATGTTACCGGCATCGAAGACCTCGATGACCAGGTGGTAGAGCTGGTCCCTTTTCTGAATGCCGATAGTCATGATCCGGGAAAGACCTGCCTGGGAAATTGAAACGATCCTCCCGCCCGTGAGATTTTTCCTAAGGACCATGGCGAAAGCCGGCGGGACCTTCGGGAGGTCCGGCAGGGCAGTAACCAGGTGGACCCGGCGGCCGGGCTCGACGAGGAGCAGGTGTTTTCCTGTATCCCTGCTGTTCAGCCTCAACAGGAAGAGTCCACCCGCCCCCTGGTAGCACTTGTCAACCCAGAGCGGGAGAAGCGGGATCATCTCCGCCACTACGGCTGTGAGGTCGATACCACTCATTCCCTTGCTGGTCGCCATCGAAGATACCAAATTACATATCCTCCGAATGCTAAAAAAATAGGCATCTGATGCCGCCAATGACCACTACCACCCCAGCAGTCCCGGAAGAAAAAAAGGACGCAGTTAGCCCCCCCAGGGATAAACACAAGGAATACCGTGACCGGATTGTAAGGACCTTCCTCGGATGCATGATGGGCATGGTTGCGGGCATCATCTCGTTCGCCGCCGGCGGCTCCCTTCGCGAGGATGTTTTTTCGACATCCGTCCTCGGCTTCCTGATCATGCTTGCATCGGTTGTCCTGCAAAAGCACGTCTTCTTCCTGATGAGGTGCAGCGGTGACGGCCTCACCAAGAAAGACTGGTTATATCATGGCTTCATGACCTTCGCGTTCTGGTTCATCACTTGGACACTCCTGATGACCGGAAGGCCCGCCTGATCATTCATGCGTATCGCTATCGTTCACAAGGACCGTTGTCACTCGAAAAAATGCGGGACTGAGTGTATCCTGTACTGTCCGAGGGTCAGGACCGGTGACGAGACGGTCGTCATCGGGGAGGAGGGCAGGGCGGTTATCTCCGAGGAGCTCTGCGTAGGCTGTGGTATCTGTGTTAAGAAATGTCCCTTTGGTGCAATAGACATCGTAAGCCTCCCTGAGGAGCTCGACCTCCCCACCCACAGGTACGGCAAAAATGGATTTGTCCTCTATGGTCTTCCGGCCCCTGTAGAAGGGAAGGTCACCGGTGTCCTCGGCGCGAACGGGATAGGGAAGTCGACGGCTGTCAAAATACTCTCCGGGCAGCTCAAACCGAACCTCGGTTTTGAGGATGCCGGCCAGGAATGGGGTGCGATCCTCAAACAATATGCGGGGACGGAACTTTTTGAGTACCTCCAGACCCTGTCTGAGAAGAAGATCAGGGTGGCCGTTAAGCCGCAGTATATCGATTATATCCCTGCCGTCTTCAAGGGCAATGTCGGCGACCTCCTGAAGACGACCAACGAACGTGGCAGGATGGAGGAGTACGTTGATGCCCTCTCCCTTGGGCCCCTCCTCGATACCCCGATAACCACTCTCTCGGGAGGGGAACTCCAGCGGATCGCCCTCACGGCATGCCTCTCAAGGGAGGCTGATTTCTATTTCCTTGACGAGATAACACCCTTCCTCGATATCCACCAGCGGATGACCGCGGCGAACCTTATCCGGCAGCTCGCCCAGGAACGCCCGATCGTCATCGTTGAGCATGACCTTGCCATCCTCGACATGCTCGCAGACACGGTGAATGTCGCGTACGGTAAGCCTGCGGCATTCGGTATCATTACCCGCCCGAAAGGGGTCAGGGTAGGGATAAACCAGTACCTCGACGGGTTCCTCGTCGAGGAAAATGTCAGGTTCAGGGAGCACCAGGTCACCTTTGAGCAGCGGGCGCATGATAAGGGTTCCGACCGTTCCGTACTTCTCCAGATACCCACGATGACCAAGACCTACGACCGGTTCGGCCTCACGGTTTCGGGTGGTGAAATACGGGCCGGTGAGGTCATCGGGGTTGTTGGTGCCAACGGGATCGGGAAGAGTACATTTGCAATGCTGCTTGCCGGCATGACCGAGCCTGATGCAGGTCCCCTCGGGGAGACGGTGAAGATCTCGTACAAGCCCCAGTACCTGAAGGCCGAGTCCGATGACACGGTGGAGTTTTACCTCAGGTCATGTACGAACACCTTCTCGACCTCCTATTATCAGCACGAGATCCTCGAACCACTCACACTCGAACCACTCCTCCAGTCCCCGCTCTCGACCCTTTCAGGAGGAGAGCTGCAGCGGGTGTCCATCGCCGCCTGCCTGTCCCGGCCCGCCGACCTGTACATCCTGGACGAGCCATCAGCACACCTGGATGTGGAACAGAGGGTGAAGATCACGCGGGTCATCAGGCACCACGTGGATGGGAAGGATGCCGCTGTCCTTGTAATTGACCACGATATTTACGTGATAGACATCATCAGTGAGCGGCTCCTTGTATTTGAAGGACAACCCGGGATCTCCGGGACGGCAACCGGTCCGTACCTGATGAAAGAAGGGATGAACCGCTTCTTAAAGGAACTAGGGATAACGTTCCGCAGGGACAAGAGTGGCCGGCCCAGGATCAACAAGCCGGGCTCTTTCCTGGACCGTGACCAGAGGTCCCGGGGACAATACTACTATGCCCAGGCTGAGGAGTGATCCTACCACTCCAGGTCATTTTTAGTTGTTCTCCCTTTGATAGGCTGACAAGTGGCCCCCCTCCCTGCAGGCACTTCACCGGAGTCCTCATCCGGTATACCGCGCTTGTCGGACAGGCAGACAAGGGGGCTGTATTGCGGTCGTAATGTAAAGTTTTACCTTTCAGGTGAGGACCCTCCGGGTTTCATTCTACTCCTTTCTGGGTGGTTCCTGGAGGAGCCTTCTCATGATATCCTCCTCCTTCCGGTAGTAAAGGTCATCATGTCCCGACCAGGGCTCACAGCCTTTCATGAGTACCGCCGGGACACCGTTGTTACTCTCTCCCATGACATAGTTCGCAAATCCCGCGATCTCATCAACAACAGCCTCTTCGGTTATCTTGAGGACATGGCCAAAGAGGTCTTTATCCCCGCGGAAGTCTCTGATGGCATGGATCCCACTCCAGCCAATGGCATTTCCCGTCTGGCCGCGGCGGAACGCCCTCCCAACGGTATCGGTGATGATAACCCCGGATGTATTCCCGGTAATGTCCAGTATACGCTGCCTGACCTCTGCAGCGGCTTTCATTGAGTCAGGCGGCAGGAGGATGACCTTTCCGTCATCGATGTTGCTCTGGTCGACCCCTGCACGGACACCTATGTGGCCACCCGCGACTTCTGAAAGGATGAACGGGTACTCCAGGAGCACATCGGTCGAGGCGTCGAGGACCGCCTGGAGAAACCTGGGGTCTTCACCCGTCCTCTTTCCGATCCTGACAGCACGGTCACCTGGCGTGATATCGGCAAGCATCCGTGTATACCCCTTTGATTTTGAATAGACCGATGATGCGATGCACAGGATATCCCCGTTTTCGACATGGACGCGGTCTGTTATCAGGGAAGGAAGGTCATCCCCGCGCTGGATCAGAGGAAGACCTGTTACAGGAAGTACGGTTATCGGCATCATTTCTCTCTATTGTCGTTTCATTGTTAATAAATCGCTTTTTTTAAAGGTCATCATCTCAGCATGAGGGGACTGTCCCGACCAGGTACAACGAGGAGCGCAGGTTCAGGGAGTATCCCCAATCATGCCTGAAAAGAGGACGGTACCGGCTATCCTGACATGAAACAGACAGAACGTTTTATTATGTTCTCAGGGTGGAAAGAGGTTCCTGGTCCTGAAAGCACTATTAAAATGAAACGATGCCTGTGAAGGACACCAGTCCGGAATGTCCGTTGAAAAAAGGTTAGATCTTGAGGTCGTCCTCGTCGAGGTCGAGGTCATCGAGAGAGGAGCCCTCTTCTGGTTGTTCTATGTCTGCCGTTTCCTCTTCGCCTTCATTTTCATCCACATCCTCTCCTCCGCCGCGGCGTTTCATGAGATAGATGATGAGGATAACGACGATCACGACGACGACGATGATGACGATCAGGAGGAGCAGGAGGTAAAAGGGGAGTGCCCCGATGATCGGAAGTCCCGCAGGCGTTGGCGTTGGTGTTGGAGTCCGGATGACCACGGGTTCAGGTGTGGGTGTCGGCACCGGGTTGAAGAGGCCGTACATGCTGAAATGACTGACGGTTATCGTGACCGTCCGTGCTGTCGGGTCGACCGCGGCCGGGACATCCTCCCATGACTTCGAGGTCGGGTTGTACCATTTTGCCTTTATCTCCTGCTGGCTTACGGAACCCCATTTATCCTGGGGAATGAGGAACCGGATGGTCGCGCCTGGAGAGAAGGACGCTCCGTCAGGCTTAAAGTCATAGGCAATCCCTGAAAAAGTTAAGGTCGGTCCTGCTGACGGGACATCTGCCTGGTTCACCCTGACGACCCTGATGTTATCAAGCGGCTTTCCGGAGGCGTCAACCGGCTGCACGCCGGTCGCAAGTGAAACCGATGCGATTCCGTCCTCGGAAACGATATCAACCGGGTTTAATACCGTACCGTTCGCTGACAGGGGAATCATCCCGCTTCCCACCGGGACGGTTGGTGCCGTGGTCCTGGCAGCATAGGCGGTTGCCGTCGGCTTCGGGTTGGGGTTGATGTAGGTATCGTACTGGTTGTCACTCCCACCATCACCCGAGCTGCCGCCACCTCCGCCACCAGTGCCGCCTCCGCTGGAACTGGTGGTCACTTCGATGACAAGCTCTGTCGTCTTGCCGCTCTGGTAGGGATAGGAATTCATCCAGCCAGATGCTTCCTGCACTGACTTGACCCTGGCCTTTGCAGCCCGAAGGTAGTTCTTGTCGGTGACCCAGAACTCCACGGGGGCACCATCGGAAATACCACCCTGGACGATAAGTTTCTGTTCAAGGGCTCCTGAGCCTCCAAAACGGCTGTCACCCATGACATAGACCGGGTTGTTCGGACCGCTGATGGCACGGCCATAAACCCTTGCCTCCACGATCCCATCGGTAGAGACGGGTTTGCCATAGGCGATGACAGTCCCATAGAAACTGTGTGGCAGGCTTGGGAGAAGCGTGGAAACCGCGGTCCCGGTCGGCTGGCCGGTAGGCTTTGTCGTAGGCTTTGTGGTAGGAGCTGTAGTCGTCGGTTTCGTCGTTACCGGGCTGCCGCCGGTTGACAGGTCGAGGTTTGTCGCTATGCCCGGCTGGAATGGGACTTTCTGGATCGCTGCCTTTCCCGCAATGGTGAACTCAACGGTTGGAGTACCCTTTGCCAGGTCTTCCTCGGTAGCGACCACGACAAGCCGCTCACTGAATGCCCCCGTTCCCGAACCGTATACACCACTGGAACTCGTTGTTATCGACCCGCGCTGCTGGCCGTTTATCTTGGCTATTATGGTCGTCCCCGATGGTGCCGCCTTTCCGTCTATCGACACTGAGCCGTAGAATTCCGCAGGCAAGGGCGGGGCCGCCGAAGCCGAGGAAATGAGGAGAAGCGCCAGCAGGGCGAAGGAAAAGAGAAGTAAGGGGGTTCTCATGATGCCACCCTCCTTCTCACGTTCCAATCGCACTTAAGGTCCCGGCTGATTTCATGAACAACCAGTACCCCTTGGTCGGGTAGAGCGTCCTCATGTCTGAGAAATCTCCGCTCCCGCCGTTTACGATCGTCGTTTCATACTTCTGACCCGTGGCGTCAAACCCTATCGCATTTGCCCACTGTGCCTGGACCGAGAAGAATGCATCACGTGCGGTCGCCGGCTGCATACCGGAGAATCCTATGGCATTCCAACCGCTTGGGAGGTTCTTTGACGGCGGAACCGAGATGGGGTCGGTCGAGAACTTCAGGGGGACTGAAGTCAGGGCTCTTGAGTAGATCCAGATCCCGTCAAGCACTTTCACCGGGCTCGTTGGTGTCAGGGTAATCCAGGTACCCTTGGTCGTGTCGTACTCGTAGATCGAGTGACTGGCCGTATCCACGCTGGTAAAGATCGAGGCATTGTCATACCCCGGCTGGAGGACCCTGGGTGTTGAAACGAAGTTCCATCCCGGGAAGAGGGTTATGCTGTCATATCCCGGAGGGATGGGCTGGTCTGACCGGACTGAAATCACCTGTGAGACCGTGCTGCTTGCATCAACTCCGTTTCCAACCGTCAGGGTGACCGTGTAATTGCCGGCATTATTGTAGGTATGCGATCCGGGGTTCGGCAATGCCGAATACGTCGAGTCACCGAAGTCCCAGAACCAGGTGTTCGGGTTCCCGTAGGACATGTCGGTGAAATTCACAGTCAGTGGTTTCATACCAATCGTCGGTTCCGCGCTGAAGGAGGCGGAAAGGACAACGGCACCGACATTGATGTAGGCGACCTTGCTTGCGGTCCTGGTCACACCATCAGGGTCTACCGCTTTTAAGGTCACCGTGTAGGAACCGTCAGTGACATAGGTGTGCGTCGGGTTCTTGTCGGTGGAGGTCGTGCTGTCACCGAACTCCCAGGTCCTGCTGATCTCCGTAATGGTCGAGAGGTCAGTGAAATTGACGGTCAGGGGAGCCCTGCCGCCGGTGGGGTTGGCAGAGAAGTCCATTCCGATTGAGTTCACGTCCTGGACCGTCAGGGTGAAGGTCTGGTAGATGTCGTCGACACAGGGCTGCTTGAGGGCGTTGAGGACACCGTTGTACCCTGCATAGTCATACTTTCCACCCGGGCCTTCGATCGGGAACAGGTATGACCACTTCACCGGGCACACGCTCGAGACGAACCAGCGGTTGGCACCATCGTTCGGGTTCTTCTGGAGGTCGATGTCCAGGACGCGGTTGTACATCGGGTGCTGGAGGATGAAGTAATACCTGCCTGGCGCAACCTTGTCGACCGGGAATACCGGGTCATTCGGGCCGAAAGAGATAGTGAACGTGTCGTCGCACTTCACTTCGTAGTAGGCGTGGGCATAGTGGACGTCAGCGATCTTACCGTCACCGAATATCCATAGCCCGATTATCTTCTTCCCTGTGACCGGATCTACGCCGAGTCCGGTGGCCTTTCCACTGATGGTCACGGTGTGGTCGTTACAGCACTCGCGGATGAGTGGGTTGGGCTTGAGCACGGCGGTGAGCACCGGGCGTTCTATGATAATTTTCGCCTGGGCTGTTGCAGCGCATGCGACGCAGCAGTCATTGCATTTGTTCGGGCAGTACGCCACGTTGCTGCACGGAGTCGGGCTTGGCGAGGGGGCAGGGGTCGGGACATCGCAGGACCAGTTGCTTGCCGCGAAAATCGTGTATTCTCCGGCATCGATCTTGAGGTCCATGATGGTCCAGTTATACGTCCAGGTCCCGTCCTGGTTCACCTTGACCTTGGTCGGGATGCCGAGAGGTATCTGCGGGTTGTCGATGGGTGCCCCACAGACTGGCTGGCACGGGCCCTTTAACCAGAGGAAGGTTGTGAGCGTCTCGGTGTTCGTTCCGTTGATGAGGACGAACTTCGAGGTGCCGAGCGTTACATTTGCCGGCATGTTGATGGTCACGACCCCCTTGGTGACCGTTACCTTGGCGTCAGGGTTCGTGTAGATGTCACGGTTGTCGATGGTCTTTCCCTGGGCATGATAGGTAAAGGTGGCCGGAGCGGTATCGATGGAGGTCTGCAGGTTGATGACCTTGGTCCCGGTTGCATCTGTCTTCACATAGGCGTAGTATCTTGTCCCGTCAAAGGGTGTCTTCGGGATGATGCTGCGTATGGTGCTTCCCGGGTAACAGCAGTCAGGGACAGTCTTCGTGTTCCCGATGGTGTAGTTGCCGTTCGGGGTGTCAAAGAGGACGTTCTCCTGGCCTTCCACGATCATTGGCGGCTGGTTACAGGCTTTTCCATCGAATGTCTGCGGGCAGTCCATCAGGTATACATAGTACCAGGTGTTCGGCCTGCCCGTTACGATAAGGTTGAAGGGCTTGGACCTGACAACCGATGTCGGGTTTGCCGTGATACTAAGGGTCTCGGGGAGGAGCTCGACATTCCGTGCAGCAGAAATAGCTGACGGGTTGTTGATGTTCAACTTGTTTGCAAGACAGGAGACCTTGAACTGGTAGATCCCTGTGTCATAGACGTAGTTCTCTCCTGACGGTCCCTTAACACCCGTGAACCAGCCGTTGTTGGTCTTCTCAGTTACCCAGTAGTACGGGTTGTTGTTCACTGGGATGCTCACGAGGGAGATATCCGTTCCTGTCGGTGACATCAGGGCACTATAGATGTTGCCACCCGGGCCTGTGACATTGATGACGAACGGGCCTGGTGAGCTCGGGTCCCTGGTGGTTATCGGGAACAGGTTCGTCTCTATCCTGAAGTTCAGGACAGTCCCCTGGAAGACTTTCTTATCGGTTACGTCCAGGTCTGTCGGGTTGGTAACGGACTTGATCTGGATGTACGGCTTCATCAGCGTGAAAGCGGTCTTTCCAGCCGGTGGAGCCCCGTTCCAGCAGTACCATGTACCCTGGCTCACATCTGAGAAGATCTTCGGGTCAAAGTAAAACGACTTCTTGTTCGACAGGTCGTTCACTATCTGTATCGGTGTGTCCTTGGTCGGGTCGGCATTGTTTGCGAACAGTGCGATCCGCGTGTACGGGTCAGGGACTGCGACCGAGATGTCCATACCTTCCTCCCCGATGAACACCGTGCTGTTCGGGGCGACGTATGTGAAGCCCTTCGGGAACGGGGGAGGGACGTCAGCCGAGACGACACAGCCGAATACGGAGGCCGCCAGGGCGAGTACCATGATGAGTTTCAACCATTTTCCAGTCATGTTAGATCACTCCTTCGAGAGTACCGTCAGAATTCATATCAATCCAGTATCCATGCGTCGGATACATAAGCCTGTTCTCGCTCGTCTCGGGATCCTGGCTCCCTGCGATGATCGCCGTCTCATACTGCTGCTTCGATGCATCCCATCCGTTCACCTGGTTCCACAGACCCTTCACCGACAGGAGGTCGTCACGGGCTGACTTCGGATATATACCTGACACTCCGATGGCATTCCATCCGGTGTATAACTGTTTCACGGGCTTTACTCCGCTCGTCGTGTTGAGCGACAGGCTGATGCTCATCGTACTGGTCGAATACACTCCGTATCCCTCAAGTGGGACGATGACTTCAGAGGCTGTGACCGAGTCCCATGCCTGGCTGATTCCGTTGTACTTGCGAATCGAGTGGCCCGCGGTATTCACTCCTCCAAAGACCTTCGAGGCGGTATTCTGGCCCTCCTTCAGATAGAGGGGGACTGATGCGAGGTTCCATCCCGGGTAGAGGTCGATTGTCGTATATCCCGGGTAGGGAGTCGGGGTGGGGGTGACCCCCATGGTGCTGATATACTTGTTCTTCACGATGTACCCCGAAGTCCCGTCGGCAAATTTCACGTTCAGGCTGACGTCAAAAATACCTGTTGTCTCGTAGGTGTGGACAGGGTTTTTTTCCGTGGAGGTTGCACCGTCACCGAAATCCCAGCTCCACGCGTTCGCCGTCGTCGCGGACTTGTCGGTGAATGTGACCTTCAGGGGAGCAGAACCGGCTACGGGTGTTCCACTGAAGTCAACCTTTCCTCCGCTGTCATCAACGACGTAAAAGCTGAGTGTGGTGTAGATATCATCCACACAGTCTGCGTTCAGGGCTTCGATGACACCGTCATACATTTCCTTGTCCATCTTAGCCCCGGGCCCCTCGACCGGGAAGAGGAAGGATGGCAGGATGTTCGGACACCAGGACACGACGTATTTGCGGTTCCTTGTCGGATCGTAATACCCTCCGTTCAAAACCTCGATGTCAAACCTGTTGTTGTACATCGGGTGCTGGAGGATCATGTAGTACCTGCCGTTCTTCACCTTGTCGACCGGGAAGCCATGGACGTATGTCAGTCCAAGGCCCGGGTCATCGACACCACTGCCGTCCTTCGTGAGCTTGATGGTAAACGTGTCATTGCACGAGACGTAGGCATCTCCGACAAGGTAGTGGATATCGAGGATCTTCCCGTCTCCGAAGAGCCAGAAGCGTATCTTTTTCGTGTTGTTGACCTCGCTGCATTGGGTATGAAGCCCTGTTGCGGTACCCTGGATGGTTATGGTATGGTCATTGCAGCATTCCCTGACAAGGACTGACGGTGTCACCGTCGCACTGATGATCGGCTTGATCAGGGTTATGTTCGTCTGGGTAGTCGCGGCACATCCCGTGCAGAGCTTGCAGTCCTGGTTGGGACAGTAGCAGGACTGTTCACAGGTGGACGTTGTCCCGCTCCCTCCATTCGATGTACACTGCCCGTTGCAGTCTCCTCCCTGGCGACAGATGGGAATCGGGCAGGGGACCTCGGGAGTACATGGGTTTACATACCCGTTATCGGTGACATTGGATACTGTGCAGTTCGTTGAACAATACCAGTTCGTTGCTGCATAAATCGTGTATTCACCAGCATCGATGTTCAGGTTCGCGACCGACCATTTGTATTCCCATGTCCCGTCGGCGGAAACCGGCACGACCGTCGGACAACCAAGCTTGTAACTTGGATTCGAGAGATTTGCGCCGCATTCTGGCTGGCACGGTCCCTTGAGCCAGAGGTAGGTCCTCAGGGTTTCCGTGTTCACCCCTTTTATGAGGATAGTGTTCAGGGTCCCGAGGGTTGCACTCGGCTGCATGGAGATACTGATGCTTCCTGCCGTGACCGTGACCTGGGCATCAGGATCGGTATATATGATTTTTCCGTCCAGGCCACGGGTGTAAGCATGATAGGTAAACGTCGTGGTCTTGGTATTCAGGGTGGTGAGCATGTTGATGACGGCCTTCCCTGAATCGTCGGTCTTGACATAGGCGTAATACCGGACACCGTTTTCAGGTTTCCTGGGGACGACATCCTTGATAGGACTGTTCGGGAAACAGCACTCCGGATAGGTCATGTTGTTTCCTATTGTGTAAACCGGGAACGCGGGATTGTATCCGTCCATAATGACATTGTTCTGACCGGGTGCGATAAGCGGGGCTTCGTCGCACGTCCCCCCTGTCAGGGTCCTCGGGCAGTCCTTTAAGTAGAAGTTATACCAGGTGTTGGGCCGTCCCTGAATGGTCAGGCTGAACGGATTGGAACGGATGACACTTGACGGGCTGGACGTGATGCTCACGACTTCAGGCTTCAGCTCGACCGTGTGCGTCTTCGAGACCGCCCCTGATGGATTGTTTTCCTTCAGCTTGTTCGCATTGCATTCAATCCAGAAGGAATATGTCCCCATCTTGTACTGGAAATTCATACCCTGGGTGTCCTGTGCAGCGGTATACCATCCCTGTTCAGTCCCGGGGGTGACCATGTAATAGGGGTTGTTGCTAATCCTGAAATCCTTGAGTGAGATCTGTCCTGTCTTGCTTGCAAGGGCTGTGTAGATGACCCCGTCAGGGCTCTTCACGTAGATGGTGAAAGGACCCACTCCCGCAGGACAGGAAGTAGTACGGCTGCCCATTGCATCGAGGTTTGTCTCAACCTTGAAGTTCAGGACCGTCCCATGGAACACCGACTTATCGGTTACATCGAGGTCATTGGGGTTGTCAGTGCAGGTAATGTTCATTACCGGGTTGACAGCCACAAATGCGACCATCAGGTTTCTTGTAACATTAATCTGGTCGCTCCACAGGTACCATGCCCCCTGATATCCCGAATATTGCGTTGGTGCGATGAAGTAACTGGTCTTCGACCCGGACGGTATGGGAAGGATCATCTTCGGGTTCGCTGTGATAGGGTCATCCCCTGCTTCGAACCAGGCAATCGATGATATGTTCCCAACGGCATTCGTGATGTCGAGCCCTTCCTCCCCGACATACACGGTGTCACCCTGGTTGATCTGGTTGATCTTGCATGGTGCCGGAGTTGGTGTCGGGGTCGGTGAGGAACCAATCGTCAGGTCCAGCGACGTGGAACCGCCGCTTAAGAAATACGCGGTTTCCGAAGCCTGGTTCCCGTTGATATAGAACGTGATGAGATCTCCGTTCATGTTTCCGGTGACGAGGAGCTGCGGAGTCGTGATACCGTACGATCCATTCGTCGCGGTCGTCGTGGTCCCAACTATGGTCCCATTAATCTTCGCACTAATCGTAGCCCCTGCAACCGGCAGGTTGTTCACTTTTGCCGTACCGTAGAAGAACTCAGGGAGGACCGGCGCTGCCATCGCCGTCCCTACCATGAGTACGAGCAGAATCCCTGCTATGATGAACCCTTTTTTCATAACCTCTCCCTTCATTTATGCCATCCCCTGAAGAACACCGTTGTCAGTCAGATACACCCAGTAGCCGTGTGCAGGGTACAGGACCCGGTTGTCTGAGTAGACCGGGTCTGTGCTCCCTCTCACGATAACCTCCTCCGGGCTCTGGGTCATCCCGTTAAATCCCTGTACATAGGTCCAGGTGGTTCCGAGAGACTGGAGGGTCAGGTTGGCTGAACGGGGTGTAAGACCTGAAAAGCCCATGCCGTTCCACCCCTTGTACAGTTGTCTGGACGGGGTGGGTGATACAAAGGCGAATTGCAACGGGACTATCGTATTTGCTGTCGAGAATACCCAGTAACTCTCCAGGGGTCTGAGGACACGCCCTGAGGACACGATCTCCCAGGACGTCGTGTTGCCGTCGTACATGAGGATTGAACGATGGCCCGTATTCACACCAGCAAATACTACCCCTGCGGTTGCATTACCCAAACCCAGTTCTTTTGGAACGGAGACATGGTTCCAGCCGGGGTAGAGGACGATACTGTCCCCGGATGGTACCTCTCCCGTTATGGTAACCTGGTGGGTGGCATTACTTGAACCGCCGTCGTTGGTGACCGTGAGCGTGACGTTGAATGTCCCTGCCATGAGATAGGTATAGACCGGGTTCTGGTACGGAGAAGCTCCTCCTTCACCGAAGTCCCACAACCACTGGGTTATCCCCGCACCTGTTGACTGGTCGGTAAACTGGATGGGGATAGAAACGTTCCCGTTGAAGGTGCTTGCCGTGAATGCAGCCACTGGCGGGCTGTTCAGGACATGCACTGCGTTCTCCCGCGACGCGATGGCGGATCCCTGGGCGTTGCTCACCTGGAGTTCGATTTTATAGGGGCCTGGTTTTTCCAGTGAGAAACTGGGACTTTGCAGGTTGGACGTGTTGACCAGCTGGTACCCTGAACCTGTCCACCAGAACACTTTCCAGAACCATGATGTGGGTGACCCGGTTGAGGTGTCCTGGCATGCGATTTCAAGGGGTGCGAAACCGGTTTCAGGGTTTACGGTAAAGTTCGCGCCCAGAGATGAACTGCCCACCCTGATGAAGTCTGTCGCCACTTTATTGCTGGTCTGGTTGTTGATGTCGGTGACGGTCAGAGAAACGGTGAAATTATTGGCCGTCTGGTAGGTGTGGACAGGATTTTTCAGGAACCGGTCAGAGTGAGTGGAATTGTCCCCAAAGTCCCAGAGGTATGTCAACGGGCCTGCTCCGGCCGACTGGTCAATGAAATCGACGGTAAGGGGAGGGGCTCCTGACCTGGGGCTTGCCGCGAAGTCGGCGAAGGGTCCTGGCATGAGAGTCGCCTGGATGTCGCGTGACTTCTGACCGGTCTTTCCATCTCCGTCAGTGACTGTCAGGTTCACATGGTACGTCCCTGCACCCGTAAAGGTGTGCACCGGGTTTCGTTCCATTGATGTTGTGTTATCGCCGAAACTCCAGTTATAGGAGAGTGGTGAAACCCCTTTCGATGTGTCGGTGAAGCTCACGTGGAGGGGAGCGACCCCGACAACCGGGCTCTCAGTAAAGTCGACATTCGGTGAAGGACCAACGGTGATCTGGAGCGGTGCCGAGGTATTCGTCATGTACTGGACGGCGGCGGTCAGGGTGACCGTGCTCGTGTTGTGGAATACGTGCACCGGGTTTCGTTCGTTCGACGTCGAACCGTCTCCGAAGTCCCAGTAGTACCGGTTTCCGAAGAGGGCCATTATGGGGTTGGTCGGGTCAACCGGCCACATCCCGCGGGATGTGTCATTGAACTGCACGGTGAGCGGGCCGTCCCCCGATACCGGTGATGCCGTGAAACTGGCTGCCGGGTATACGTCAATCCCGTAATCCCACGCTTCATCTGAAAGCCCGTGGCCTCCGGTAGCATTCAGGTAGATTTCGTAACTCCCTGCATAGGGGAAGGTCACCAGGGGGTCCTTACTGGTCGAATTCATCGTGTCCATCCCCCAGAACTCCCAGTACCATGCCGTGGGAGACCCTTGCGAGGTATCGTGGAACTGTACTGTCAATGGCGCAGGACCCGATGCAGGAGAATAGGAAAAGCTGGCATTCGGATGAACCGCCACGTTCTTGGTAATTTTCGACGTGCTCGCATCCGTTCCGGTCACCGTGAGGTTCACGGCATAGAGGTCGGATGTGTGATAGTCGTGCGTTGCGTTCTGTGTGTTTGCGTAACCTGCGTCTCCAAACTCCCACAGCCAGGAAGCAATGCTGCCCGTAGAGTTGTCAGTAAACTGGACCGAAAGGGGCGCCCTGCCTTCATCCGGAACGGCGTTAAAATCCGCGTTCACGGCTGCACTGGCGAACCCTATAATAAGCAGGCCCAGGACTGCTACAAACAGAGCACCTGCTGCGCGGAGCCTTCGTTCGCTAGGCTCCTCTCGTTCTTGCATTCTTACACCCCGTCACCAACATCTGTCCTTCTGCCAAGACCCTTCATGATGGAGGGGCAGTCATGGGGAACCATTGACCCAATTATAGCTCCGCCTTTCGGACTGCCTTGATCACTCCGGATGGACGATGTTAATTCATCTCTTGTTCTTTACCCTAATATAAATGTTCTTATGTCGGGAATGATCAGTATTGGGCTTTATTCACCTGAATACCTCGTTTATAGCCATATTTTTATAAAAAAACAGCGCTACCCGGGTACTTCTGTATCAAGCCGCACGCGGGGTGAAATACCCTGTGCTCATTTCAGTGAAGGAATTGGGATGGGGGAGAGTGGGTGTGTCCCGGGTGTACCTTCCATTCACAGGAATCGGTATGCAGGGGGTTATTTTGGGATATATCCTGTTATTTCAGGAACGGATGAGATGATGACAAATCACCTACCCGGCAGCCACGACATTCATTACCAGGCAGAGACGTGGTCAAGACGAAACAAAAAATGAAGGAAATTCTTTATTATTATTTACCGCGGGTGAATATCGGTTTATTTTACAATTGGTCTCCATTATCCTGGCTGATTTGGGGCTTACCTGCCCGCCGGTGGAGATGAGGAGATGGTCATAGTCAGGTTGCCGTCGATTACGCGGGCATCGGTAACTGACTGGAAAAAACCTGAACTGACGCTTCCGAATGACATGTCAACCGCCAGGGATACGGGGGTCGCAATGGAGGTCTCATTGATTCCGAGGAGGAGGACCGGGGTATCTCCTTGTGATACTGTCGGTATGACCTCTGCGGGGGCTCCTAGTACCCGAGGGTCCAGAGAAGGGGAGGTCTCCATGCCCTGCTCCAGGGTATGAAGCGTGATGGTGATCATCTGGTCTGCATTTTCAGGTACGCAGACGCATTGCTCTCCTCCCTGTACCGGGTCTGGGCACTGGATCTCCTCAAACCTCTCTCCCGGAGAGGTGACCGGTGTGGTGGAAACGGTATCATTTTCACTGATTTCAATTTCAAATGGCTTATTATAGGACGAATTCCTGTTCATATTCTCATCAGGACAGATAATCCCGGTACCCAGGCATACTGGTGACACCAGGCATTCTTGTCCCTGGGATACGTCACGACTTCTGGATATTTCCTGGACCTCTTCGGCCGGGTCCAGGCTGAGGATCGTGATCTCCGCCATGTCAGGGGACTGCCAGGTGCCGGTGTCAGCGAGGCCTCCCCATGAGAGAAAAGTCAGGCCAAGGACTGAAACGACACACCACGCAGTGTTCATCAGGTGATCGTGAAGGGTGGTGCTATCCTAAAAGGTTGCCGGTCAGGCCTGCTGCGGGAAAAGTATACTGGTAAACCTGGCAATAATCGAAAAAGAGGGTCACTGGGATGAATCAGTCCTCATGCAGCTGTTGTCTGACACCTGCAAGGAGGATGCAGCCTGCCAATGCCATGACCAGGGCTGCGAACCCGAGAGGCGACTTCTTTGTTGTTGCAACAGGCACTTCGGCCGCCTTCTGTGGTGATGAGCCGGCAGGTGTCTGTACAGACACTGACTCCCTGGTTCCTGTTGCATTAGCAGGAGTTATGTTCGTGCTATCCGGTGATTTGTTGACTGATACGGGAGCACCTTCATGAGGTGTCATCACGCCTGCTGTTGTAGCAGATGCCATGATGGTCCCGGTCGTGACCGGTTGCCCTGTCCGTGCAACTGTTGGAAAATCTCCCGAGTCCGGGGATGATGACTGGCTGCCTGTCGAGGCACTCTTTGAAGACAGGCTGGTCGCCTGGACCACTGGATATTCTGCCTGTTTCTGGCCTGCTGAACCTGAAGAGCCGACGGTGAGGTCCAGTCTGGTACTTGCCCCTGCCTGGTATGTAGCGGTCTCTGCAGCCTTCTGGCCGTTGACCGTGAACTCGATGACGGGTGACCCTGCAGACTTGAGTTCTTCCTCCGTCATCGCGATTGAGAGCCTCTGGTCGAACGTCCCGGTCCCACCGTAGATACCTGCAGATGTTGTGGTTATTGAGCCCCGCTCCACACCATTGATTACCGCTTTGACCACGGTTCCCGGCTCTGCCTGGGCTCCGTTTACCGCAACACTGCCGAAGAACTCTGATGGGAGCACAGGAGCCCCGTGCACCGTCATGACCATCAGGACGGCTGTAAAAATGAGTACACCTGTTTTAAAGCCTTTCATATGGATGAATGTTATTCGGCGCCCGATAAAAAGGCATTGGAGGTAATCATCTGGCAGATTGTCGCTTATGGAGCAGAAAGGCACTCCTCATCACGGTTTCAGACCTCCCCTCCCCTGGTTTCACCGTGTTGCACTTACGTGTCTGTTGTATCTTGTAACAGACATTTTTCCGTTTTCAGGACCGGTTTTCATAAATAGCATGAAAAAGGATGTGATTCCTATGAAATGGTGGATCCTCGTCTGCCTGCTCGTGGCCTTCCTGTACGCCTGTTCCGGCGCCGTGGTGGCACTCACGGTCAGCGTCACCCCTGACCAAATACAATCAGGGGACCGGGTCTCGGTCAACGTGGAGGCCCTCCCGGAAAACGCGCAGTTTTCGCTCCTCCTCGATTCCTCTTTGAAAGTGGAACCTGGTTCCGAGTTCTCCTTCGAGGCCCGGCAGTTTGATGTCCCCTTTTCCCTGACCGGAGGTACGGTAACCGCCGTCATGGAAAATACCAGTTCGAACCGGCTCTACGTCAAAAAGGACGATTCTGTCGTAACCCTGTCGGGGAGTTCGAAAAACGGCAGGTTCCGCACGACCAGCTCCTATGAGATCTCGAGCGGGGTGTATGACATCATCGCCCTCGGCGGCAGGGCATCCAATACGACCGGAACGGTCAATGCCCGGCTCGAGCTTACAGGCGCGAAGAAAGGGCCGGATTCAGGAGGAATCTCCTTCAACGTCGAAGGGATCACCGAAGGGGTCATCCATGTGACGGCCCTCGTTGATGGAAAACAGGTCCTCTACCAGCCGGTACTGGTAGGAACCTCCACCGTGGGCAAGGAACCCACCAAGTCCCCGGAATCAGGGGCCCTGACAGGACGGCCAGGATCTGATGGGGAAGATTACGGCGGGGTCAGCCCGGGAGTCCCTGCCAGGACACCTGATCCCGTTGTTTCTCACACCCCTGTTACAACACCCGCCGTGCCGGCAGGACCCGCCCCTGGTGACGCACCGGCTGTCACTTTTACCTCTGTTGATGGTTTCGTGAGTGGTTCCGGGACAGGCCCGGCTTACATAGGAATTGTCAGGGCAGATCCATCCGGGGTCCCTGGCGGATGGGGCACAATCAGGGCTGCCTATGTCCTCTCACCTGAAAATACGACCTTTGATAGCCCTGGAGTGATCAGGATTGCGGTTCCGGAGGAGGCCAGGGAAAATGTTTCGATCACCATAGCCCTGCAGTCAGCCGTGGGTTGGGAATTAATCCCCTCAGAATGTGATAATGGATCATGTAAAGGCGTTATTGCCGGGACAGGGACCTATGGGCTGTTCGAGCTTCCAAAGCCCAGGACATCAGCACCGGCCACCCCTTCCACGACAGAAAAGGTCCCTGTGACGACCAAGAAATCTCCGTTATCTCCCGCAATCCCGCTGATGGCCTTTGCGATAACCTCTTTCACAGCCTGCATATGGCATCTGTCCTGTAAGGAATGAAGGAACCGGCAGGACTCCAGAAAAAGGCTGTGAATCCCCGTTCTTTTCCAGGGGACCTCACTATCATCCTTATCTGGACATTTGCCACACTGGCTTTATTGCATTTTTCCAGCGCCGGGACATCACCTGTCCGGACTGTCCTCGTGTTCCCGGTAGTACTGTTCATCCCGGGATACGCCCTCGTAAGTGCCCTCTTTCCCGGTTCACACGGGATAGACGCCATCGAACGGGTGGCACTCTCCATAGGGCTATCCCTTGCGATCGTCCCGTTTCTATGTCTTGGCCTGAACTATGCTCCTTCAGGCATCAGGCTTGAGCCGCTGGTCCTCTGCCTCACGGTTATCGTCGTGGCCATGGCCATAACCGCATGGTTGCGGCGTTGTCAGCTGGATGCGGACGACCAATTCACTATTCAATGGTCAGAAATGGTGAAAAGGTTTTTTTCCTGGATTTTCATCCCGGGATCGACCGTTTATGACCGGGTTGTATCAGCCCTTCTCATCATTGCAGTTCTCGTAACCGCTGTTACCGCGGTCTATGTCGTGGTTGTCCCAAAGGAAGGAGAAACCTTCACAGAGTTCTATATCCTCGGCCCGGACCACCTGGCTTTCGGGTACCCGAAGGAATTCGTGCCCGGAAGGGGTCAAAGCATCACCATAGGGATAGGCAATCATGAATTTACCGGCGTTAGGTATTTCGTCGAGATTTTTGCTGTCAACCAGAGTGCCGGGAATGTGAACGGTCCAGGGATCATTGACCGCATGGAACGGATTGGCGGGTATGAACGATTCCTGGCGCATAATACCACTCAGGAGGACACCGTGACCTTTATCATCAGGGATACGGGTTTCAACCAGGTCAGGGTCCTCCTGTTCAGGACATCCCCCGCTCCTGACACGGAGGGAGGTCCCGACAGGATACATGCGAGTTACCGGGACCTGCGCCTGTGGATCAAGCCTCTGGAGTCAGGTAAATGAAAAAATAACAGTCATTGTCATGTTCTTCTGGTCCGGGTCGGTCTGGTCAAGCCTGCAAATCCTGCCGGTCGATGAAGCTGCCAGTACCCCTGCAAGGCTGCATATCGGGCAGGGATATATCGCGCATACCCTGGGGCTTTCTCCGCGTACCTGGAGGCACCCCTGAAGAAGTCTGAAACGTCCGAGTAAGAATGTCACGGAACTCTCGTCTTTTCTGACTTCCACCGTGTCGGCGACTTCCAGAAGTGAGCAAAACAGGTCTTTTGCAGCGGCGGGCAGGTCATCAGCCGTTGAAGGGAGCCGGAACCCGTTTGAACCGGACAATGCCGAAAACACAGGTCCGGAAGAAGAATACAGGAGGACCGCGTTTCCCTCGGGAGCAAGGATGAAACTGAAGTCTTCCTTAGGAATGGCAGGCAGGGTCTCACCAGCCGGGACTATCATGGACCCGCACTGCCCGTCCTTTCCTGGAACAAAACAGGCGTTACCGGTAACCGACAGGTCTGCACACAGCCGTGCTACGGCTATCATACCCCCCGCCGGAAGAAGTGAGACGAGTCCCGGATCGGGTGGATCTTCGCGCGAAAATGAGAAAAGGAGGACCCCCGCAATAAAACAGACCATCCCTGAAAGGACAAGGGCGGCCGAACTGACATCACCACGGTCAGTCAGGAACGCCAGACCGAGTGTTATGGCGGAAGCCACAAATAGTGCTGCGGCAGACAGGACGTAATCGTTATATCTTCCCTTTTTCAAGGGGCTTCACCCGACCATCGCCTTAGAACGACATATTCGTATCCTGCCACCAGGACCAGGCCCGCAGCAAGGCATGCCAACCCGGCACCAAGCGGTACCAGCACATGGCGGGTGGCCGGGATGACCAGGGCAAGGATAAGACACGGGACCAGGAACGGGCAGACTACGATGCGTACTAACCCGGCTATCCCGCCTGCCTGGCTGCCGCCAATCAACAGGCAGGCAAGTCCGCCCATCATCGCGGCAAACACCGGTGAACCCCCAAAACACATGACCATGGCAGGGATCCCTGTCATGGCAGAGTACACCATGGCGTACCCCTTCCAGATCGAAAAGACGGCAAATGCCGTAAAAACCATCACAAGGACCAGGATAGCTGCCTGTAACCCCTCTTCAGGGGTGAAGAAGGCACCGGTGCATCCTGTCAGGATGAAAAGGGAGGTGATGATCCCTGGTATCAGCCGCGGGTTCATGAAAAGCGGATCACCCCGTCTGCGGCAATCCTCGCCATCTGTCGTAACCTTTCAGGAGTGCATGTCCGTGCAGGGACTCCAAGACGGAAACGTTTTCCGGACCTCCGGGCCGTACGGGCGGCCACTTCGAGGTGGCTCAGGTCTCCTTCAGCCAGTGAAAAGAGAAGGGCCTCTCCGCCTTCTTCGAGATCAAAGAGCCGTTCTGTCATGGATTCAAAGTTCAAAGTCCCCTGTCCGACTGAAAAACCTGCAAGTACCCGGAGGAGGCAGTCCTTCCCGGGGACAGTTGGTGACTGCCAGAGGTTATGCCACTGGTGCTGGATTTCCCGGTGCCTTGCAGGGTCCGGCCATCGGTATGCGTGGACGAGGCGGGGCCGCCACGCTGCTTTGAGACGGTCTTCAAGTGTCTCTGGTGGTGTCCCTGCAGGGATATAATCAAGGAAGTTTGCGCCTGAGATGACTGCGACGGGTGGAGAGAGATGTTGGTCTCTGACCTCGTGCACATAGGCGGCCACCGCCCCTGTTACCTGGTTCAGCCCAGTCTCACAGGTCCCGTGGTGGTTGTCCGGAAGGTCGCATATAACGAGAGGAGGGAGTGGCATTGTGCCCGAATACTCCCTTATCATGAGTTTTCCTGTTTTTGCAGAAAGCTTCCAGTCTATGTGCCTGTAATCATCACCAGGAGTGTAAGTCCGGTAGTTCCTGACCCCAAGGCCACGCAGGAGACTTATGTGCTCGTGTTCGCGGTTCTTCATGATATCCGCTTTTTTTCCCGAGTGGAGGAATATGGAGACCGGCTCTGTACGAAGCTGCGGACTGCCTTCAGGACGTGTTCCGATGATGAAACGCCGTGAAAAAAAGGTGTCGGACACATCGACAATGCAACCGGGAAACGTCACAGTCCCCCCCTGGTACAGGGTGAGGGCGTATGAAAACGTGGCTTCATGATTTTCCGGGGTATCAAAAAAGCAGCATAATGAGCCTTTCTGAATAAATGATCCCAAAGGAGCCATTTCCTGAACGGCTACCTCTGTACCCGGGGAGGGCTTTAACCGCACCACGACGGACACATTAACCTCCCTCCCCTGGCGAACGACCCGTCTGTCTGCCTTGCGCAATATGGTCAGGGATGGAAGGGTGGCCGCTGTTTTCCTTACAAACCAGAGCGCCTGGAACACCAGGTAGGAAAGGAGAAGGAGGCAGGCAGCCAGCGCCCCCGTATCATCAAATATAACCGCGTATATTGCGAGGATAATGCCAAAGGCAAGGACCCCGAGGGTAAGCCCGGTCGGCCGCACGGGTCAGGGCACCCCGGTTGTCTCAAGGATTCCCCTGATTACCTGTTCTGCAGTGATCCCACTGATCTGGGCTTCCTTTTCAAGCACGATCCTGTGGGAAAGCACCTTTTCGGCGAGCCATTTCACGTCATCAGGCACCACATAGTTCCGGCCGTCAAGGGCCGCCCGTACTTTCGAACCCCTTACAAAGGCGATCGAAGCACGTGATGAAGCCCCCAGCCTGATATCCTCGTGACGCCTGGTGGCTAGCACGATATCCCTGATGTAGGTCATGAGGGTCTCCTCCATGTGGACTTTTTTCAGGAGCCCCGAATAATGACTGATGACCTCATTGCTGATGACAGGACTGAGATGTTCCTGGTAATCGTCCCAGTTGAGCGTCCCGTTCTGCTCCCGCCTGATGACCTCCAGCTCCCCGTCACCATCCATGTGGCCAAGGACGATGCTGAACATGAAGCGGTCTTTTTCCGCCTCGATGAGGGGGAATGTGCCTTCGAACTCAAAAGGGTTCTGGGTCGCAAATACGATGAACGGGCTCGGCAGCGGGTGGGTTTCTCCGTCAATCGTCGCCTGGTGCTCGCTCATTGCTTCTATGAAGGCCCCCTGGGTCTTGGGGGAAAGGCGGTTAATCTCATCTATCAACAGGAAATTCGTAAAAACCGGGCCCTTTTTGAGGATGAACTCCCGTGATGCCTGGTCGAAGATCCGTACCCCGATGATGTCAGCGGGCTGGCTGTCAACGGCACACTGGAAACGCGAGAATGATGACTCAGATAATAATGCGAGGGTTTTCACAACCGTTGTCTTTGCGGTTCCGGGCAGACCTTCGATGAGGATATGGCCCCCGGACAGAAGGGCGATGACACCCAGTTCAATGAGGTCCTCGTTTCCGACGATGAAGTCCCCTATCCGGCCTCTGATCTCCCTGAAAATCCCGGTGAGCGTGAAGATCTCATCTTTCAGCGCGGTTTGTTCCATGGTCCCCCATACCGTTCCGGCGAGCAAGATACGCGACCGCCAGTCCAGCAAGAATGAGAAGACAGGCGGTTTTAAGGAGTATTGAGTTTCGGATGACTTGAATGGCACGGATCACCGGTGACGTATCAGCTGTCCTGCTGTGGGCCTGGTCGAGGTAGACGCCGGTATGACTGCCTGCCAGGTTGGCCACAAGGGCCCGGTTGCCGGCTCCTGCAGGTGTACGCAGTACACCGTTTATAATGGCGCTTGCATCTGACAGGACGATGACCTCACCCCTGCCGGACGGGCCGCCTGCAAGGACGGATATTGTTCCAATGTCCTCACCCGTGTCCAGAGTACCGTCGTTGTCAGTATCCACCCATGAAAAGACCCCGGTTGCGGCATAGGTGGCTCCTCCGATAACTCCCTTCGGCCGGTCAAGGAGGACTGACGGGACACCCGTGGTCAGGCTGGCATTGGTCACTGGGTAGGCGAGGAGTAATGCGGGGTCAGACCAGGGCCTGTCAACACCGGTCACATATCCCTCAGTAAAATGTGCTCCGTCCATGACATTCTGAAGGAGTTCCCCGCCCAGGAGACCCTCGTCGATAATGACCACCCTGTTCCCTGCATCAAGGAATGACTCTAATTTCCGGACTTCAGGGGGTTCATAACCCTGGCGGACCGAAACGATAAAGAGGACGTTTCCCTGGGTATCTGGGAGGGCATCCACTGAATAAACCTCCCGGACCCCCTGTTCCTCGAGAATGGCATAAAAATCGCTTGTCCCGTTCCAGTCGGTGTTCCACCTTGAAAAGTCCTGGCTGGTTGAGGACAGGTGGAGGACCACTGAAATGGCAGCTATGCAGATGATCATCCCGGCCGCCCAGGTTGTCCTGCTCATCCCGGCCCTCCTTTGAACCGGTGATATGTTTCTGAAAATGCCTCTGCCATATCCCTACGCTCTCCCTCGGCCGGTATTCTGCCGGCATACCTTACTCGTTCATATTTTCTGACAAATTCATTGATGAACGGTCCTGCCGGTGAGTTCCTGAAGATACCTGCAAGCTCCCTCGCGGTTATACCCCCGGGAACTGGTGTCCCTGCATCTCCAGCCAGTTCCCTGAGCCTCCTGAATAAC
Source organism: uncultured Methanospirillaceae archaeon (assembly GCA_949319355.1). GTDB lineage: Archaea > Halobacteriota > Methanomicrobia > Methanomicrobiales > Methanospirillaceae > KLAP105. The sequence goes on from CASGHA010000141.1 coordinate 26,681, forward strand.
TTGTATGCGACCGTCCCTACCTGTTCAGGGGCTGATGAAAGGAATTCTGATATTAGCTGCCCGGGGTCCTGCTCTCCATCTTCAGGTGGTAAAGAGGCCTCCTGAAATGCCCTGAGCCGATCAACAGGGCCCTCTTCACTACCTGGCGGACTCTCGCGGACCCCGGGCCGGTTTTTTCCCAGGCGGAGAATGAGAAGGGTTGCAACAGTACAAAAGGCCAGGAAAATGGCGGCCTGGACCGGGTACGATGGCTGTTCAGCACCGGCCCCGGTACCTGTGACGGCAGATCCCGGTATAGATAGAGAAACCGGGGAACTGGTGGCCGGTCTGAGCGGGAAGCCGTACGCATCGAATGTGGCGGTCAACGAATGGGTGCCAGGTGGAAGGTTCAAAAAGGCCTCGTACACCCCATTATCTCCCGTCACTGCCGTAGTGACCGGTACACTGTCAACAAGGACCTTGACGGGAGATGATCTGACCGGAGTTGAAGCACTGGAGAGTTCCCCGCGACAGGCAGCTCCCGATTCACCCTGTCGTTCACATGACAGGGTGAGCCTGCCCGGGCCATCCCTGATGGTCAGGGTGACCACGGGTGAATAACTGGAAGCCTCCTGTGCATAGGCGGTGTGATTCCCTTGAGATATGTGTTCTATCCTGAATGCTGATGAAAAAATACCGGAACCATCGGTGCGTGCCGAAGACACCGGGCTGCCGTCAAGGAATATTCTGACCTCCTTGTCAGTGATCACCCCTCCACGGATGCCCCCCCGGAAAAGAAGGGTGTCACCATAACCGCCTGAATCAGGCACCACAGAAAAGGTAAATCCTGTGTCACCTTTCACAAAGGCCTCGGCCCTGGTCCCTGAAACCCGTTCGCGTTCCTCATTCCATCCGCGGGACATACCTTCTGTTTCCTGCGCGAATTCCTGCAGGTTGCCAGTCCCCTCACGGTATGGGCTGGTCGGGACACCCATCTCCTGCCCTATCCGGGTGATATCGGGTTCGCGTCCCTCATACTGCTCGTATGCATTCCGAATCCTGGAAGACAGTGAGGTCCCTTCGTAGGATAATGTTGTCATGATGGTGGGGTCCTCATTGTCGCGATATGTCACCTCCAGTTTTTTCAATTGTTCAAAACGGCCGGTATCGTTGATAATACCTGCAAGGGTCCGGATATTTTCCCGGTTGAGTCGCTGGAAGGAGCCAAGGTCACTTTCAGACAGGTCCAGTTTTACCACGACGGATTCGAACTGCCGGGTTACTTCCTCCAGTTTTTCAAGGTCCCGTGTGGCAGTCCCGATGTCTTTGACCTTTACCGATACGGTTATCGCTCCTGTGGTATCCATGATGTCACCCATAAGACCCCGGATGTCATCACCCGTTGAGGCAGGCAGGGTGATCCGGGTCCCGGGATCTTTATGGAATTCTGTAGATGAGAGTCCCGGAGGCAGGTAGAGGACAGGGTGTGCGGCAATTGCGACCAGGAACAGAAGTGAAGTGATGCCCGCAAGGCCTGCAAGGACGGTATACCCCCTGTTCATCATCGGTTCAGGATCTCCACTACCTTCATGGCGACAATGATTCCAAAAACAGCGACACCGATGAATACCACGTACTTCATACGCGTGAGGTAGGGCGGGTTGCCGAACCTCCCAACAGACAGTTCAAGCGCAATCAGCACTCCTATGAGCCACAGGACAAAGAAAATTTCCAGGTTAAGTACCCTTCCCAGGACCATGAGGTATGCCACGAGGAAAAGCCATACGGAAACCGCAGCGACAAGCGCAAGTTTTCTGCCCGCACTCCCTGTGATGTGGTGCAGTTCCTCTCCTGGCAGCATGGACTAACGATAGGGTGGGTGACATGCAGGGAAAAAACCAATACCTGTCCCAAGACGAAAATTTTTAAGGAGGCCGTGCCATTATTCCCGTATCATGGCCCGGATCAGACGGTTGTTCCTGCTCCTCCTCATCACCCTGGGGTTGTGTGCCGGTGCTGCCGAGGTTTCTGCATTTTCAGCCGATGTGCTTGCAATCTCCATTCAACCATCAGGTGACGCGGATATCACGTTCGGTTATACCCTGACATGGCTTGAGAGGGCCGGAGTGCTGTTTAACATAGCCGATCCTGCAAGAGAGATGGCGTCGGTGATGGAGGGACAGTTCCACCGGCCCGTGACGGTCCATGAAGTCAGTCCCGATGCCATGTCGCTTACCGTTCCGGGTTTTGCAACAGTCACCTTAGTATCAGGAGGGACACTCTATCTGACACCTTCGATGGATTTCCGCTCCGCAGAACAGGTCCTGCGCCAGTACTGGTTTGCCCCGCTCGTGAACCCCGATTTCTCACCCCGTATCACAACAGTGACCTTCCCTGATGGCCAGGGGACGAGCTGGTATGACGAGGGTGTCATACCCTCCGTCGAACACCTGGTCCGATAATCCGCCCTGGAAAAGGCACGGGTTCTTTTTTTTCTCCAGCCAGCATACACAGGATGCATGGATGTGGAGGAGTTCACCCGGAGACGGGTTTCACGGGGCATGTCCTGCGAGGAGATCAGGGATCAGCTGGTTCGTCATATCCTTTCTATCAAGGATGTCCCTCATGAATATGCGCGTGCTTTCTCTGATGCGGTTATAACCGAGGTGAACAACACAGCCAGGGCTGAGGGACCGGTGCACGAAATGGTCCGGTCCGGGGTTTCCATGGGGGAGTTCGGTGTTGGTTCGCGGGGGACGGGGGATTTTTATGCACACCGCCAGATCGCCAGGATTATCGGGAAGACCGGGGCCTCTGTAGGGGTTGATGAGATGGATGATGCGGGGGCGGTTCGTGCGGGAGACCAGCATATCGTATGCACGGTCGACGGAATGCACTCAAGGCTCTCGGATTTTCCTTTCCTGGCCGGTTTTCATGTCACCAGGGCAACTCTCCGCGATACGTATGTGATGGGGGCCCGGCCCATCCTCCTCTTTTCAGATATCCATGTTGCCGACGACGGTGACGTTGCCAAGATATTTGACTATACCGCGGGTATCTGCGCTGTTTCAGAAGTCATGAAGGTGCCTCTTGTCACCGGCTCCACTTTGAGGATAGGTGGTGACATGGTCCTGGGCAGCCGGATGACGGGGTGCGTCGGGGCAGTAGGTACGGCACACCACCTCACTGCCCGGAGGCAGCTTCAGCCTGGGGATGTCCTCCTGATGACCGAAGGTGCTGGCGGAGGGACGATCGCCACGGCCGCCCTGTACTCCGGTTTTCCGGATGTCGTTGCAAGTACCCTGAACATCCAGTTCCTCCTTGCCTGTGAGGCACTCCTCGCGGATGAAGTCCTGGCAGAGGTCCATGTGATGACGGATGTCACAAACGGGGGCCTCAGAGGGGATGTCTATGAGATGGCAGAGACTGCGTCATGCCGGATTGTCATCGAGGAGGCAGCGGTCCGCGACCTGGTCCACCCCAGGGTCCTCGCAATGCTCGACGCCCTGGAAATAGATTTCCTGGGTGTATCTCTTGATTCCCTGCTCATTGCCGTGCCTCCTGCCCTGGCTGATGCCGTGGCTGCCGTCGTCAGCTCGGCAGGGGTCAGGATACACAAGGTCGGCCACGTGGAAGCCGGGAGGCCCGAGGCGGTCCTGGTCGGGACTGACGGGGCTTTTAAGGACTTCACCCCCAGGTTCCGGGAATCTGCCTATACGCCCGTTAAAAAGGTCGTGGACACGACGAGGAGAGACTTCGAGGAGATGAAGGCAGGTGTTGACATGGCGGCAGCGGCGGCGATTCGAAAAAAGGAGGCCATTATCTCGATGCTACAGGTCAACAAACGTGATTAATGAGAAGGCCGCCTGCCACTCGTGCAGATGTTGTATGCCAGGTACGGGAGCCTCTCCTCGACGAATGGTTCAATCCTGCGTGCAAGGGTGAAAAGGGGATCAATCATCCCCACGTGGGCGAATGAGCATTTCCGCGTGGAGATATCAGAAAAGCCGGCATCCCTGAAAAGCGAGATCATCTCCTCCGCCGTGTAGTATCTTTCGTTGAAGTTCCCGACCCCGATTTTCCTGATCCTCATGAGCTCCCCGAGCTGGTAGACCGCAGGGAGGCCTGACGTGAATATCGTCCTTGACAGGGTACAGATGACCACGCGGCCACCCGGCTTCACGACCCTGATTACCTCGGAAAGCATTTTTCCCGGATTATTGACATAGCTGAACGTAAGCACGCTGGTCACGGCATCAAATGAATTGTCTCCGAAGGGGAGCGATTCACCGGTACCAACAAGAAAGTGCCCCTCCGGGACTTTTTCACAAGCCTTTGAGATCATCCCGCTGCTTACATCGATCCCGACCGCCTGGCCTCCCGTCCTGGCATACCTCGTCAGCAACAGGCCGGTACCGCACCCGATATCGAGGACCTTCCCTTTTTTCGGGATATTTGACAGCACCTTGGAGGCAAGGCTGTTGTAATAGACCTTTCCCTTGTTTTTGTCATAGCGGTCATCGTAGATATCAGCGATCTCATCGTAATGGTCGATGACCTTGCGTGCCGGGTGAGTTATATGAACACCTCTGTGACGATCTCTGCAGCAAGTGCATTCATCTGGAGGAACTCATTGTTTCCGTTTATCACCGAAACGTCCGCCCTGCCGATGAGGGCCACGATACGCGGGTGATAATAATCACGCCTGGCCACCCTGAGCAGCTCCAGAAGCACTTCCCTCCCTGAAAGTCCATACTCAAGCATCAGCGATTCGAGCCGGCGCTGGGCTGAAGGGATATCGCGTTCCTGCATCGCCCTGAATGCCGAAGCAGCAACAGTGTTCGTTTCCGGCTGGACGGACCTGGTCAGGTCGAATGTCCTGCCCGAACAGGCGGCAACCTCCAGAAGGATGATGGCCCGTCGCAGGTCACCCTGTGCATGAAGGGTGATCAGTTCAAGGGTATCCGTGCTTACCGTCTCCCCCTGGATCTTCTCTGCCTCCATGATCCTGTCAAGGACGCGTCTAATCTCTTCCGGGGGCACCGGGGTAAAGGTAATTGGAAGGCACCGGGAGCTGATGGCAGGGATAATTCCGGAAGGTCTCGTCGTCTCGAGGATGAACCTGCAGGTGGATGAATACCGTTCCATTGTCCTCCTGAGCGAGGCCTGGGCATCATGGGTCAGGGTATGGGCGTCCTCGAACACGAAGAGCTTGAACGGGGCGTTGAACGGCTGGAGCGAGGCGTACCAGCGGATAATATATTTGAAATTGGTTAGCAGGGACTCATCTTTCCTGTAGAGGTGTGAAAAACGATCGTCCTGTTCAAGTCCCGACCGACCACGCTGGAGGACCTCCGAGGTCCCGATGATGGTAGTGTTCTCGGCCCAGTAATCACCATACAGGGCTTTTGCCAGTCCTTCTATGGCAAGAGACTTGCCTGTCCCGTGCGGCCCGGAAACGATGAGGTGGGGGACATTCCCGGAAGCAGCCGATGCCCTGAGGCGTGAGATGGCGGACTGCTGGTACACGATGCCGTCAAAACCGCTCGGGCGGTATTTTTCAATCCAGAGCATGGGTGAGCCTCCCTGATATTTCGTCGATTGCGTCTTTGAGAAAAATGGTATTGTCACAGGATCGTATCAGGGTTTCAGTCCTTTCGCGGTCCAGGCTCCTGCAGAACCTGGATATATTCGGGATGGCACGGGTCACTTCATCAACGACCGTCAGGGTCGCGGTCCGTGCCGTCCTTGAAAGGGGGTTGAGGTCAATGGCGATCACCTTTTTGCCCATCGAGACAAGGGCGGAGCAACGGTCTCCGTCTTCAAGGGGGACCAGGATGACATCCGCGGCGAACATGCCATTTTTAAGACAGAGCGCCCTGTCGTGGGAGAGGGGGAGGAGTCGTTCGGCCTTTCCGGATAGTACCACAACCCCGTTGTCCCGCAGCAGTGTGCTGATCTTTTCGACTCTCTCTTCCGTCCTGTGGAACAGGTTCACCTCCACCGCAGCACCCGAGGCCTCCTGGAGCTCATGGATAAGGTCTGCACAGAGTGCGGCCGTGTTCCCGTTGACAGAGATGACCGGTGACCGTGCGGCAAGGAGCATTGCTGCTGCCGTCTCTTCAGCAAGAAAGGCGCTTTTTATTGTTTTTTCCCCAAGCAGGTAATCAAAGGCCTCACCTCTCCCATGAGCGGCAAGGCCCTCCAGGGTGACGATACCTTCTCCCGCAAATCGGGATATCTTCTCGCGGGCGATGAGTGAAGTATAACGGGGATGGTCGGCTGGGATCATGGTCTGCCTCTGTTCAGTATCCTTGGGCCCTGTTCGGCGGCTTGTAATTCATATACATGTCCGTACTCGGTGAGAACCTCACGTGCCCGTTGCCCATAGGCAAAGATCCCGTTACCGAGCATGGTCATACTTGCCAGGACCCCTGTCCTGTCGCATTCGCAGAGAACCTCCCCGACTTCAGGGAGGATCAGGCCGCTGTCCCTTGCAAATGCCCTGGAAAGGGTGAAGAGTTCATGGACCGTGTCTGGGCACTTTCCGGGCCATGCCCTCATGACCGCATCAAGCCTGTCCCGGGATGAAAGGACCGAGGGCGAATCAAGGGAACTCAGGGTCACTGCATAGAGTGGTTCGGTGACATCGTGCCACCTGCGTATCTTCCCGCCTACACCCGGGGAGAGCCTGCAATCCCTACCTCCTCCAATTGCAGCCGCTACATCTCCAAGGCCGGTCTTATGGACTATCTCTGCCTCGTGGGCCAGGGCGGCGCAGGCCATGAGACCCGGCGGCTCCGGCAGCAGTGCACCTGCGGCCAGTGCCGTTGCGATCAGTGCTGCGGCGGACAGGCCGAAGCCGGCTGATATAGGGAGGTGACACCTGGTCAGAACGGCTGCCTGCACTCCCATCCTGTCGAGCAGCCAGGTTATTGGCGGTGATGAGTCCAGGCGGGCTATCACTGTGTCGTCCGCCCCGAGCTGGAGAACGGTTACCATTGTTTCATCGGCGTATGAAACACAGGCCTCTACACCTTCGTGAATGACGATGCCCGCCCCGAGGCTCCCTGTTTCAGCAGGGGTCTTCCCGGTTACCGGGCGGAAGTACCCTGATATGTGCCCAGGGCAGAATGCCGAACCGCTTCTCTCCATAGTGCTCCTGCAAGTTCCTCCTTATTCCCTTCAACCTCGACCCGTTCTGTTCTGGTAATAATGACCGCTTTTCCTGTCGTCGCACCCAGCATGCCGGGTTGGTTTGCAAAGACCAGGGATGCTCCCTTCTCCAGGAGATCCTCTGCCTCTGAAGCAGCGTTCTCACCGAGCTTGAACGCTATGGTAAATGGGTTGCACCGCTTCATGACCTCGTCGATGACCTTGGGAAGTGGTCGCAGTCTGATGTCCACTGGCTTCCCCGACGGGATCTTGCCAGGCACCTGTTCCGGGGCGAAGTCCGAGATGGCGGCCGCACTCACATAGATGTCCGGGGGCGAGTCCTCGCACAGGGCAAGTACCGCCTCCATCATCTCGGCGGCGGTCATCACCGGGACGTTTTCCACAACCGGAAACACTCCTTCATGGACCACGCTGACCTGGGCCCCGAGCCTGAAGGCCTGGAGGGCAACCTCGCGTCCCATCATGCCTGACGAACGGGACGTGAGCACCCTGACATCGTCAACGGGTTCGCGGCACGGCCCGCTGGTAACAAGGACCCGCTTTCCTTTCAGGGGCCTCCCCATGAGGGCCCGCTCTGCATACAGGACAATGACCTCGTTTTCGGCAATTTTCGCCCGCCCCTCATCGACCCTCGCGGGAATAACCGTCACACCCCAGGAACCGAGCCTGGTGATATGGCCGCTCATGGCAGGGTGACGGTACATCGAGCCGTGCATCGCCGGGGCGAGTATGACAGGAATCCCGCTCCCGAGTGCCGTGGTGGCAAAGGTCGTTACCGGGGTGTCGTCAATCCCGCATGAGATCTTGCCGAGCGTATTGGCCGTGCACGGCGCGATCAGGAGGAGGTCTGCCCTGCCCTCCTCACCACACCACTCGACATGCTCGACGAGCCCGCTACAACGGGTGATTGTCTCTCGACCCGTAGCATACGTCAGGGCATCGGGGTGGAGTATCCCGGCGGCCGCCGCGCTCATCACTCCCTGCACGCATGCCCCCCTCCTCCGCAGGGCATGTGCAAGTCTGATAGTTTCTACAGCAGCGATGCTCCCGGTCACGGCAAGCACGATCTCCTTTCCCTCAAGGGTCAGGGTCATGCGAAAACCTCGCAGTCATGTACTTCGTGCCAGACATGGGGGCGGAACTTTTTAACCCTGTGCATGGTGGTCCTTACCCTGTACCCCGCCCTGGAAAAGTCCTCTTCAAGGTTTCCTGTCAAATCTGAAAGAGTATGACAGTGAACGGTGCTGCCTGGTGCAAGGTGGCCTGCAAGGGAGGATATGAATGAAGGGCTCTCGAAGTGACCTATGACGACCCGGTCATACAGGCCGTCAAGATGGGTCCTTGAGTCACCGCAACGGGCGGATATACAGGATTCGAGGTTGTTCGAGGTGATGTTGCGGAGCAGGAAACGGAACGAAGCGGGATTGATCTCCGAGGCCTCCACATTCGCCCCTGCCCGTGCCATGGGCAGGGTGAAATAACCTATTCCTGCGCACATATCAGCGACCCGCTCACGGGGGGAGACGAGCGATGCGAGCCGCTCCTTTTCCTCCCGGTTCCCCATGGCGAACATCACTGCACCCGGGTCGAGGTGGTACAGCAGCCCGCCCTCCCTGTGGACTGTTTCACCCGCGGAACCGTATAACACCGATGTCCTGGGCACCCTCATAACCCCTTCAGGTGGACCTGTCCAGACGATCCCTCTCGGTTTTTTCCACCTGACGATGGCGTCCAGCTCCCTGTTACTCGGGCGTTTGCCGTGCACTACGGCGATATCACCGAGCATGAAGTATCCGCGGGACCGGTATGGTTCCCGCTCTTTGAGATCCATGTCTGATTCAAAGCCCTGCCTGACTGGTACATAGGCAATTCCATCCCGTACATGGCACCGGCGTTCAGGGTCTACCCATGGTTCCCGGGCGATACGGGGGAGTTCGCACCTTGATAGGACACGGACACGCATCTTATCCGACCAGAACAACCGATCCCTGGTGGACCAGGTACCTTACCCTTCCACCCGGTTTTACCTTCAGCCAGGGACGGACACGGGCTTCAATCGTCCTGCTCGTTTCGGGGTCGATGATGCCGATGACATCCCCGTCCCGGTACGCTACCTCCCCCGTGAGTGCATTAGCAGAGTTCCCGATGACCGCCCCGGTCTCCTCTTCCCGGATGGTCCTGATGGACCCGCTCACAATGTCGAAAACGCTCAGGTCATGACCGTCCTGGTTGAGTACCTCGGCCAGGTGACCCCGGGCGGAAATGATGTCGCCCCGGGAAAGGCGGGGGAGCCGGACAAGGTACGTTATCCGGTAGAGCTTGCGGCCGTCCTTTTCTCCGAACAGTTTTGGGTGCGTGGTGAGACGCCCCCCAAGCTGGTGGATAATCTCCGATGCAATCTGCTGACCTATCTGCTGCGAGCCAACCGTGATATCGACACCGTCCTTTGATTCGCTCATCCTTGAGACAAACGACAGGCGTTCCCCCCCTTCCTGAAGGGTGTTTTCTATTTCGGTTGCTATCTGCATCGCCCTGTCGATTTCCGTCATGTTGGGCCGGCGATCGACCGCCCTGACCTGGATAATTCCTTCCCAGTAGTTCCCGGTCAGGCGGTTACACCTGTCGCACTGCTCTTTCCTCCAGAGGACCTCAATCCTGCATTCACCCTCCATCTGGTTGCCGTACAGGGAACCCCTGACCGAAACGGTTGCGAACGAACGGTTTTCACTCACCTGCCCGATAACCAGTGAAACGACCGGAGACCGAACGTCGGGATGGAAATGAACCGCCTGCCGCACCAGTTCCTCTTCGAGGACCCGCAGGGGTACCCCGGTATCAGCCCACCTTCCACCTTTCTTGACCGCATCACACGAAGGACACCGGACAGGCTCGATGCGCTGGTCACAGGTAAACCAGGTAACGGTACCTGCCCGGCACCGGTTGCATACTCCTTCTTCAGCCGGTCCGCCGCATAACGGACATATCGCGTCCCTTATTCCCATATCAGATCCGGACTACCTGCGCGTGGGGGACCGTCCCAAGGAGAACGCATGCTTCCTTATCCACGACACCAAGTAAAAGGGCAAGCTTCACACTCCGCTCACCGATGATGTTGATATTGTCAGCCCTGGAGAGGATAGCTACGACCTCTTCTTCCGGCCTTTCCTCGGTCCCGTAGAACGAGCCGCTGATCGTTATCGGGAGATCCCCGTGCATAATGGTCGTATTGACGAGTTCCCTGTCACATAGAGCTACGACTTCGGTCCCGTCCTGTGCACGGTGCACCTTGCAGAACATTGTAGATAGTATCCGGCGGGAAGGGGCATAAATGTCGTTGAAGGGATCAGGAAAGTTCGATTTCCACGCCGTATACTGTTTCCGGTGTCTCTGCATGGATGATATATGCCTGTTCCACAGTGATTCTGCCCGTTTCTATCAGTTTTTTTGTAAACCTCGGGACTGACTTCGGACCTGTGACCGCACCAGGACGCGAATTTTCGTCCATGTAATCGCTTTCAAGGGTGAAACGACGCCCTCTGCATGCCATGTCCGCAATTTCCTCGTGCGTGGCAATGAGGGAAGGGTGGAGTGGTGTATCCGGGGAACCGTAATGCTTTACCACCCGGGACGGGTCGGCTCCCACCTTCCTTGCCATGTCGATGATGTCAGTGCACGGGCCGGTCTCGGCATGGACCTGGACTGCACAGGAAAGCCTGCCGGCAAGGGAGAGGGCGTGAAACAGGACCTCATCTGATGCGTTCTGTACGTCCTCTGATACTTCGTAGTGCGGCCTTCCGCTCTTGAGAGCGACGGCCAGGCCCTCGCTTACGTACCCTGCAGCGACAGTCAGGCCTTCCTTCATAATGGAGGCCGCCCGTTCAAGGCCTATCTCATCAGCAAGCCGTGTTATTTCCGCCGGGTGGACTCCAAGGACAGGGAATACGACGAGACCTGTATCCCGGATGCCATCGGCCACTACCAGGGTTTCATCAAAGACCTTCCGGTAATCGGACCCCTTCCTGGGAGTCACCCCGTGTGACCAGGATGGTTTTGATACGAGAAAGAGATGTGTCCCCCCCGCCTTCATGAAGTCCCTGGCCGCGTCGAGGCCCCTGCCGTGGACCGGGTCTATGTGGATATGGTCGTCAGTTAAGGGGATCGCAGGGAGCTTCATGGACTGATACGACTTTCATCATCGGGTAATCTCCTTCAGGTCTAAGCCGGGCCTTGCATGCAATGCCGTTTACAAGGGTCGTGATCTCCACCTCGAACATCATGCCCGCCAGTTCCGAGTACCCGAAGGGGTTCGGGCTCATGAGTGACCGGTCCAGGTGAACGCTGATGTCGTCGACATATGGCTGGAGGAGGACACTCTGTTCAATTGCCGTTTCAAGTGAGGCAGCGGTACTCCGGGAGACCGGCGTGCCGACCCACTGGTGGTACAGGGCACCCAGCTTGATTCCCGCCTCGAAGACTGCAAGTTCACGGTCTCGTCTGTCCATGTTAACCTATCAGTTGATGAGTTTGATAATCCCTGTCTTTGGTTCCATGGCTTCCCCGGCCCTGATGAACAGTTCTATCTGCTTCCTAACATCATCCTTCGGGTGACCGCGTTCGGTTACCCGCTCGATGACATCTTCCAGACGTGCCCTGCCGTTTTCATCGGCAAGTGAGCGGATCACTTCCTTGATCTCCCTGATAAGGTCACGTTTTCCCTTGGAGATCCCGGTCACCACCTTATCTATGTCGAACTGCCCTGTCTTGGCATCATAAGCTACCTGTTTAAGACATTCATCCACGATCCTGATGACTCGGACAGCATCATCCGGCTCGATCTGCGAGGATAACCGGATTCGCGCACTGGCCTCGGCCAGCCTGACGAGGGCCTCGAGCTGCCGCGCAGTCACGGGTACCGGCTTGCTGGCGTCAGCAAGGCCCCTTAAGTGCATGTAATACTCGATCAGCTTGTTCCTCGCTCCCTCGGTGAGTATGGGAAAGCAGGTCCGTTTTGCATACGCGACGTACTTCCTGAAGAGCTGGGGGTCGATGTCGGGGGTGACCGGTTTTAACTGGGCTTCGATGTAAGCGTCGTCAACACCAGGCACAGGGGTGTGGGCGTGCTGGGTAATGAGCTCCCCGATGCCATGGGCCTTGAGGATGTGACCTGCAATGGCAGTGTCGAGCGCCTCATTCGGCTTATCGGTCATGACGAATATCAGGTCAAAACGGGAGAGGAGCGATGGCGGCATGTTGATCTGCTCGGCAATCGGCGCGAAATCATCAAACCTCCCGTACTTCGGATTTGCTGCACCGAGGAGGGCGCACCGTGACTTCAGGGTCGCTGTAATGCCCGCCTTGGCAACGCTGATGGACTGTTGTTCCATCGCCTCGTGGAGTGCCGAACGGTCCTCCTTGTGCATCTTGTCCATTTCGTCGACACATGCCACCCCCATGTCGGCAAGGACCAGGGCTCCCGCTTCCAGCGTCCACCTGCCATCCCCGAACTCGTCCTTGACCGCAGTCGCTGTGAGGCCCGCCGAAGTGGACGACTGGCCGCTTGTATAGATACCCCTCGGAGACAGCCGGACGACGTACCGGAGCAGCTGGCTTTTCGCAATGCCCGGGTCCCCGATCAGGAGGACGTGGATGTCACCACGGAGGTGGCTCCCGTCAGGCATCTCCTTCATGATCCCGCCAAAGAGCTGGAGGGCTATAGCTTCCTTCACGTCCTCGTTTCCGTAGATCGTCGGGGCTATCGAGTGGGATATTTTATGGTATACCTGGGTGTCCTTTGAGAGGTTCCTTATTGTCTCCTCGTCCTTCTCGTCAATCTCGACCTCTTCATACTCTTTCTCTGCGACTTCGATCGAGTTGCACTCAAGGTAGATGTCGAAGATGGTACTCTTTGTCCCCTGGGTCACCCGCTGGATAGACCTCAGGATCCCGTTCATGATCACCCTGTCCCCGGGTGTCACCATGCCGGTCAGGTCATCAGTGGCGTCCACGTCAAGTGTCTGCGGCTGTTCACCGCCACGGAGCCCTTCAGGGGACTCCTGTATCCTTAGTTTCTGGGAGTCGGTGAACTCTGAGAGCCGTATGATCAGGTCAAACTTCTTGTTGGTGCACCCTTCCGTCCTGCAGGTATCAGGTTCCCTGAACTGCCCGTAACCCTGCTCCTTTTCTGTTTTATGGCCGGCAGCACACCGGAATACCGCACGGGTGATCCTGGGCCTTACCTCGGTGGTCTTTCTGAGGATCCCTTCGACACTGATGAAAGTGTTGATGTCCTCGGCGCGTATGTGCCTTACCCCGATCTTACGCGGAAGGTTGGTGAACCGAACGTTGATCTTCGGGGCCTCCCTGCCCTCCTTCCCCTTTACCAGCCGGTGGTTGGTTATGGTATCGCCAATCTCGGCCAGGATTTTTCCCGGGTTGGCAAGGAGCTCGTCGGCAAGCCGTATCCCCTGCCTCCCGAACCCTTCGAGGTCTCTGTAGTTTATATTGAGAGAACGTTTGTACGGATATTCCCGGGTCAGTTCGAGGAGTTGCTTCTTGTACCTGGTCTTTAAAAAACGGCTCCACTCAGCATCCCGGTCAGTTACCTCAACCTCGATTTCACCCTCCATTCTTTATCCGTCCCCTGCTGATAACCAGGTTTGCAATCAGTGCCTCCATCTGGATGTCGCTGTTGGCGCCTTCAGATATCCTGAAATCTGTTTCCCCCAGGTGATCAATGATAGTTGCCTTGACCCCGCGGTCCAGGTCTGTTTTAATGACGGCACGATAGAGTTGCGAGATAAGTTCCTGGGGTGCGATGCCTCGTTCATGGAGGAGGTCACCAAGGAGGCGGCCAGCGGCATTAAAGTCCTCTTTAAGGGCAAGGTCGAGCAGTTCGGTGATCTCTTCAGGCCGTGCCGTGGCCGTAATGGCGTACACCATGCGGTCCTCGATTGCAGGGCTGATGATGGCGGCCCCCTGTACTGCGTTGATCGCCTTGCGCATGTCTCCCTGGGCAACATATACGACCGCATCAACGGCAGCCGGAGTGAGGGTGAGGCCTTCCTTGGTCGCGATTCGTTGTACCATGGTGACAATGGCCTGCTTCTGCAATGGCCTGAAACGGTAGATGGCACAACGGGACTGTATCGGATCGATTATCT
>CASGHA010000142.1 GCA_949319355.1 uncultured Methanospirillaceae archaeon
ATGATGGCACCGCAGACCCCGATTGGTTCGCGGACCACCATGCAGTCCCCGGCGCCACCAAGGTGCACGATATCCCCGGAAGGAATGCCAGATATGCTCCCATAAAACTCAAGGGTATTGCAGAACCCCCTGATCTCGTCCACAGCCTCTGCAAGCGGCTTCCCCTGCTCGGCAACCAGCAGGCGGGCGATTTCCTGGTGGCGCCCCCTCACCCGGGCTGCAGCCGCGAAGAGAATTTTTCCACGGTCGCGCATTGTGGAGGATGCCCATCCGGCAAGGGCATCCCGGGCGGCCTGGACGGCAGCCCCGACATCCTCGGGTACACCCCTGGGAACCGTATCGATGGCCACTCCCGTGGCGGGATTGACAACGGTCATCCGTGTTCCGGACATACCCGGGGACGCTGCACCTGCAATACGCATTTCCATGGGAGAAGAGTACGGTGGTCAGGGATAAGAATCCATGAGGATCCCCGGTATTAAAACAGAAGGCAGCTTCCTGGGATTTATTTAAACCAACGGTCCGGGAGCATCCAGCTCTGACGAAAAGATGAGCATACCCGAGGGTTTTCCCTCTGAACTCTTCACTACTGATGCGGAGATTTCGGCGGGGAAGGAGGACCCGTCCTTTCTCGCGAGCCTGATAACGTTTTTCCTGATGATATCGCCCATGCTCAGCCGCCGTTCAATATCTGCGACCTGCTGGTGAGAGGAGGGATCTATGAGCGCTTTAATGTCAAGCCCAATCAACTCTCCCGGCGAGGTGTACCGGTGCATCCGCGTCGCCATGGGATTGGCCATGGATACCACCCCGGATACGTCGGTTGTGATTATTCCCGAGGGTGCGGCCTCGATAAGTGACCGGTATCGCTGCTCACTCTCCCTGAGGGCGTCCAACGCCTTTTTCACGTTGCTTACGTCCTCCAGGATCATGATGATGCCCGGCTTCCCGCTCTGGGTTACGGTCGGGATAATCTTCACCCTCATGCTCCTCACCAGCTGGTCCTGGACAAGCTCGATCTCGTGGGCCGCCGAGATCTGAAGAGGCCGGTAGAGGATCGACGGAGCAGGCTTGATCCGTGCCTGTTGCTGCAGGAGGGATATGGCATTCTTCCCAAGAAGTTCTGTTTCAGAGAGCTGGAACAACCTGCGGGCGTTCTCGTTCAATTGGAGGATGTTGTAGTTCTCCTCCATCACGATGATCGCATCTGAGGAGAAGTTCAGAAGTTCGGAAACCGGCACACGGTGCGAAAGGTAGAACAGCTTGGCCTTTCCCACTGCACGAATCTCAACGCGCCCGGCAAGCGTCAGGAGGTCGGTATACTTGCCGATCGAGTTGCGTGACATCCCGAGCACCCGTGACATCTCTGAAACGGTCAGACCCCTGGGGTTGTGCTTGAGCAGGTCGCAGATACGGTTCTGGATATACTCGTAGTTCTCTATCCCGCTTCGCTGGGCTTCGCGGTGGAGTCCCAGTTCTGGATCCCCGTCCCCGATGTTATTTACGCTCTTTTTTGCCATCTGAATGGGTCTTCCCCTGGATTATTGATTCGGCTTCACGGGCGATGTCCATGATTGCGCCTTCGAGAGCGGTCCCGGCATCATTGATCCGTTTCTCCAGGTGACGGTGCCCTTGTTCCGTCCCAAAAAGGTCCCGTGCAAGGGAGAACACTCCGCCAACTGCGGATGCGACCTGGGCCTTTACCTCGTTCACCCGCACCTCCATTCCGTCTGGAGCCCCGGATGCACCTTCAGTCTCCCTGGTAGGCCCTGTTACCCACCGGCCGTCTTCAAAATGACCTGAATTCACTGACATTTCTCTCTTAAAGCCCGTATTTTTTTTAATTGACGAAATCGTGCCCGACAGGCATGATTGAGATCAACAAAGGGTATGCGAGTGACAAACAGAAAAGTCTTTTTATACACAAAATTTTTCGAAGAAAAGGTGAAAACAGGTTATTTTCGCCTTTTAAGGATTAAAAGTCCGCTTACAAGGGAGACGGAAAGGACTGCTGCAATGGGGAGCGGGCCTGACTGTGTCGGTGTTGAAGTGGGAACAGCGCCAAGAGCCGCACTCACCTGGGTTGTCTGACCGTCTGCAATCTGTACGTTTGAAACGTAATCGTTGTACCCTGCAAGCGAGATCTTGACGGTATGAGTGCCTGCCGGTAGGTTAGACAGGGTGACCGGGGTTATCCCCTTATACTGGTTGTCCATATACACGTCGGCCCCTGTCGGGCTTGATGAAACTGAGAGTGTGCCTCCCTGCCCGGTCCCGGACGGCACGAGGGTCGCCGTAACCTGGGCGATACCGCCGGCGGTCACCTGGACTGAGGTCGTATAATCGTTGTATCCTGCCTTGGAAAGCCGGACCGTATAGGTCCCGGGCGCAAGGGTGGTGATATCAAGAGCATCATTCTGCGGGGTCGTACCCTTGATATCACCATTCAGGTACACCGATGCACCTGAAGGGGTTGAGGAAACCTGGATGTCACCTGTTGAAGGCTGCGAGTTCTTCACGAGCTGTGCGTTGACGTAGGTGATACTCCCGGAGTTCACCGTGACCGTGCTCTGGTAGTTCTGGTAGCCTGCGAGGTACAGTGTGAGGGTATGGGCTCCAGGTGCCAGCTTACCTATCACGACAGGGCTTTCCCCCTCATATATCCCATCGATCCTGACCCCTGCGCCCTGGGGGGTCGAAGAGACCGATATTCCGCCATTTGAAGGGTTCTGGTTCAGATTTGCATATACATTCGCCTGGGAGCCCTGCGAGACCTGGACCGTCGCGTAGTATGGCTGGTAGCCTGCGAGGCTTACCTTCACGGTGTGGTAACCGGTCTGGACCGAGTAAAAGGTACCGGGGGTCGTCAGGCTGTCAAGTCCATTATCAAGGCTAGCATAGGCCCCGCTTGGTGATGAGGAGACATAGACGGTCCCTGTCGGGTTAACGGGATTTAAGGATGCAAACACGTTGATGGTCTGGTCAGGAGCCGGGTTCCCCTGGTACTTGGTCGTCCAGGTCACATACCCGGGCATGGAGATGCTGATGGTATGGCCCGGGGTGCCTGTTACGGGGACGGAGACCGTCACCGGCGTTGAACCCTTGTTCTGGCCGTCAAACGTCACCGAGGCACCCCGTGGACTTGAATCAATGTAGTAGTACCCTTTGTCGCCCCCGGGAACGACCGTGGTCGGGGGCTGGGTTACCGGGATGAACACCAGGTCGGCATTTACGGTTATTGTCTGCCCTGGTGACGGGTTCTGGGGGATGTTCTTTTCCCAGGGATAGTACCCGTCCTTGGTGACTCTCACATAATGTTCGGGAGTCCCGAGTGCCGGGACTTGGACCATAACCGGGGACAGCCCCTGGTCCTGCCCGTCAAACTCGACATTGGCCCCGGAAGGCGACGAAGTGATGCGGAAATAGGCTTTTTCACCGCCAATGGGTGTCTGGGTGGTTGGAGTTGTCACCGGTATGAGCTGCGCATTGACATGCCGGGTCTCGCCTGCTGCCGGGTTTCCCGAAAGTGTCGTCTGGTAGGTCTGGTAACCATCCTTCGAGACGGACAGGGTGTGGCCCGGAGTCCCGGTGGAGGATACTTCTACGGTGACCGGCGTCGGCCCCTGGTCCTGGCCGTCAAAGACGACGTTCGCGCCGGAGGGCGAGGACGTTATGGAGTAATAGCCAGCTCCGCCACCGACCGCTTCCGGCGGGGAGGTGACATCCGGGCCGATAAGACCTTCAGCAACATCTGAAGGCATCATGGCAAGGGGTACACCCACAATTCCGCCAAATCCGGCTTCCCCGGTCGCTGCCACCGGAACGGTCAGGCTCAGTGCTGCCAGTGCCATAACAATGAGAACAAGTGCTTTCATGAAATTTCACCGCGAATGAAGAAACATCGTTTTTCTGGTTATTAAATTGATTCACTTGACTTTAGGATGGTTATGTTCTCCTGCCTGCCCTGCCGGTATGAAAACCTGTCATTTAATATCCTGTGCACGATACGTTCGGTCATGCACATGGAGCGGTTGTTGTGTATTGTCCTGCTGGTATCCCTCCTGGCCGGGGGAGTGTCAGCCCTCGAGTTCAGGTCAGGCGACAGGGTGGTCGTAGATAAACCCGTGAATGACGATCTTTTTGCAAGCGGTGGCCAGGTCTCGGTGGATGCTCCTGTAAAGAGCGTGGTCGTCATAGGTGGTCTTGTTGACATCAATGGTCCCGTTTCCGGGGATGTTGTCGCTGCCGGAGGCCAGGTTACCGTGAACGGGAACGTGGGGGGAAAGATCGTGGCCGCCGGGGGAAGGGTCACGGTCAATGGAAAGGCCGATAACCTGGTCGCTGCCGGTGGCCAGGTCGCCATAGGTAAGGGTGCCATGATATCGCGCGACGCTGCTGTTGTTGGCCGGCAGGTCGTGAACGAGGGTGACGTTGCCGGGACCCTCTATGCCGAAACCGATGGCCTGATTAATGCCGGGTCAGTGGGAACGGTCGTCATGCCTGAAAAGCCGTCAGACGAAAAAGGTCTCCCCGTCCTGCTGGTCCTCGTGACCCTCGGCTTTGCTATACTTGGCTGTATCATTATCCGGCTCTTTCCGAGGCAGGGCAAGGTCATTGCCGACCGGGTCCGTTCAGCTCCTCTTCTGAACTTCGCCTATGGAATTGCCGGGGTCCTTGTTACCGCCGTGGTCACACTCATCATCGCGGTGACCATCATCGGGTTCCCTGTCGCACTGCTCCTTGGCATGGGCCTCATAGCCGTCCTGGTCCTGGCCCCGGTCTTTACCTCGTGGGCGTTTGGTGACTGGCTCACATCCCTGATGAAGAAGGAATGGTCCATGTACCTGTCATTCCTCCTTGGGTTTGTCGTCCTGCACCTGCTGTTTGCCATCCCGTTCCTCGTCGGCCTCCTTCTGCGGGTGATCGCGGTGGCGATTGGTGCCGGGGCGATCTTCATAGTCATATGGAATTATTGGAAAGGCTCTTCTTCCCCCAATGCTGCACATCCCTGAGTATAACCCACCCTTTTTCCAGGAAAATCAGAGTAGTATCTTTTACATCAATAGACATTAATGAGGGACAATGTATATTATTGTACAATGCAAATAGGGTGGTATGAAGACGAAGATCATCCTCGATGAGGACGAGATGCCACGGCGCTGGTACAATATTCAGGCTGACCTGGAGACGCCGCTCGATCCCCCGCTTCACCCGGCTACGGGAAAGCCTGCGACACCGGATGACCTGAGACCCATATTTCCCATGGAGCTTATCAGGCAGGAGATGAGCACGCAGCGGTACATCGATATGCCCGGCGAGGTCGCTGACATACTCCGGACCTACCGGCCTTCACCGCTCATCAGGGCGGAAAGGCTAGAGAAAGCCCTGAAGACACCGGCCAGGATATTTTACAAGTGGGAGGGTGGTTCCCCTGCTGGCAGCCACAAACCAAACACGGCCATTGCCCAGGCCTACTACAACCGACAGGAAGGAATCGAGCGTATTGCGACCGAGACCGGTGCGGGCCAGTGGGGATCAGCCCTCGCCCTTGCGACGAAGTTCTTTGAAATGGATGCAACGGTTTACATGGTCCGCTCAAGCTATGACCAGAAACCCTACCGGCGAGTCATGATGGAGGTATGGGGGGCGGAATGCATACCGAGCCCGTCTGACAGGACCGCATCCGGCCGGAAAATCCGGGAAGAATATCCGGATACCCCGGGAAGCCTTGGTATTGCGATCTCCGAGGCGGTTGAAGACGCGGCTACCCATGATAATACCAATTATTCCCTTGGGTCCGTGCTGAACCATGTCTGTCTTCACCAGACGGTGATCGGCGAGGAGGCGCTCGCTCAGTTTGCCTCGATCGACTCGTACCCGGATGTTGTCATCGGGTGTGTCGGGGGCGGGTCCAACTTCGCCGGGATCTCGTTTCCCTTTGCAGGGGAGAAAATCCGTGGGAAAAAGCCAGATACCCGGATAATCGCAGCAGAACCTGCTGCCTGTCCGACACTCACGAAGGGGTTGTATACCTACGACTTCGGGGACGTCGCCGGGCTGACCCCGATGCTCAAGATGTACACCCTCGGTCACACATTCATACCCCCGTCGATCCATGCAGGCGGCCTCAGGTACCACGGGGACTCACCCCTCGTTTCCAGGCTGGTCCATGACGGGACTGCCGAGGCTGTTGCCTACCGGCAGAACGAGGTTTTCGAGGCCGCCAGGCTCTTTGCGTCCACCGAAGGACAGATCGTCGCCCCCGAGGCGGCCCACGCTGTGAAGGCCGCGGTTGATGTTGCACTGGAGTGCCGGAAAACTGGCGAGGAGAAGACCATCCTCTTCTGCAACTCGGGACACGGCAACCTCGATATGTATTCGTATGACGAGTATCTCCACGGGCGCCTCGTGGACTATGAGTACCCTGACGACCTTATCCGGGAAGCCCTCACCCATCTCCCAAAGACAGGTTAAGCCATGGTCCTGATCGGGTTTGTTGTCAACCCGGTCGCCGGTCTTGGTGGAACGGTCGGTCTCAAAGGGACGGATGGCTGTGCCAGTGAAGCCCTGGCACTCGGAGCAGAAAGGAAGGCCGGGATGAGGGCTCTCGCGGCCCTCACCCGTATCCGGTCAGCGAATGCGCAGTTTCTGACCGCTGCCGGTGAAATGGGTGAGGATGTCTTTTTAAACACCGGAGATGCCCGTTTTGAAGTAGTGTTCCGGCCGGGTTTACCGACCCTGCCGGAGGACACCCGGAAGGCA
>CASGHA010000143.1 GCA_949319355.1 uncultured Methanospirillaceae archaeon
GGTGGAAATGCGGGCCGGCACTCCTCGCAGGAAATACACTGGTGCTCAAACCCGCGTCAGATGTTCCGCTCACAGTCCTCACCCTCGCCCGGGAGATCGAGGGTGCAGGACTTCCCCCGGGAGTCCTCAATGTGGTTACCGGGGAGGGAGCGGTTGTGGGGGAGGCCATGATAAAAAACACTTCCATCCAGAAGATATCCTTTACCGGCGATACCGTCACCGGCCACAGGGTCCGCGAAGTAGCAGGAGGGCAGCTGAAGGAGATCACCCTTGAGCTCGGAGGTTCCGACCCTATGATCATCTGGAAGGACGCTGACATCGGAAAGGCGGTGGCTGGAGCCGTCAGGGGGCGGTTCTATAACTGTGGCCAGACCTGCACGGCGGTAAAACGGCTTTTCGTTCATGAATCGGTCCACACCCAGGTTATGGACGCCCTCCGGGCAGCGGTTGAAAGAATGAGGGTTGCCGAGGGCATGTCCCAGGGGTGCGACATGGGGCCGCTTGTATCAAAGGCCCAGCGCGAAAGGGTGAAGGGCCAGCTTGACCGTGCCCTGACCGCCGGGGAGGCCAGGGTGGTCGCCCGGGGGATGGTACCTGACGGCCCGGCCTGTAATGACGGGTCCTTCTTCCCACCGGTAATCATCTCAGGGGTTCCCCAGGAATCACCGCTCATGAAGGAGGAGGTCTTTGGACCGGTCCTCCCCGTCGCTTCCTTCTCAGACCTGGATGAAGCAATAGCCCTGGCAAACGATACCCGTTTCGGCCTCGGAGCATCGGTATGGACCAGGGACCTCCATGTCGCAAAGCAGGTCATGACACGGGTCCAGGCAGGGGTTGTCTGGGTGAACCGTCACCTGACCATCCCTCCTGAGGTCCCGTTTGGGGGGATAAAGGAAAGCGGAATTGGTCGTGAAAATGGCGTCCAGGCCATCAACGCATGGAGTCGCCAGAAAAGCCTTTTCATTTCTTGGTAGGTCGATGAGCGGGGTTCATCTCCAGGGATGGCACACCTTGTAATGGAGGAACGGTGACGGAATGGTGGCGTATTCGACAGGCAACATCCGGATAGGGGGAGGGTGGTTTATTATGGCAGGGATCTGTTCAATCGTTGTCGGGGGCGCGGTCATCCTGTTCCCGTCAACCGCCCTCAGGATACTTCTCCTTGCAATAGGGTTCTTCCTGCTTGTGATGGCAGTTGCAGGTCTGGCAGGCGCTGCAATCATTGCGCGTTACAGGGGCATATGGATCGTCCCGGCTGCCTTCGGGGTGATAGCGCTCATGCTCTCACTTATGTCGTTCCTGGACCCCGGTTTCCTCGCTTCAGTCATCGTGATCCTTGTCGCCATAATCGTCGTGATCGCCGGGATCATAGCATTGTTCGTCGGTTTCCATTTCAGAAATTCCCGCCCTTCCATGGCAGGGGCCATTGCAACGGGGATACTGCTTGTGATCGCCGGGATACTCATGATCCTGTACAAGGGGCTGACATCAATCCTGATGGTACAGGCCCTCGGGGTCCTCCTCGTCCTGGCAGGGGTCATCGCCGTGGCAACAGGTATAAGTCATATGAAAACTGCTCCGCGGGTCATTACAATCACACCGGAAAAGCCCTGAAAAAACTAAAAAACGCAAGCCATTTTCATGAGAGAATCGTGTTCCCTTAAATAGGGCCATTCATAAACCACTTCCTATGGACAATCGGTTATCGATTCCACTGCTGGCGGCTGTATGTATCGGCTGCCTCCTTGCATGTACTCTCATTTCAGGTTGTACACAGACCACACCTACCCCGGCCACCACCCCGGTGGCGACCCAGGCGAAGGTAACCACGGCCCTGACCACAACTCTCCCAACGGCAGGTGCCACAAACGGATCACAGGCAGGCACAGGAATGGCAAACCCGGCATCTGTGAACTGTGAAAAAGTCGGAGGGACCTCAAAGATCCTGAAGAACCCGGACGGTTCCGAGTACGGTGTTTGTATCTTCCCCAACGGAACGACCTGTGACGAATGGGCGCTCTTCAGGGGCGAATGCAATGCCACCCAGAAGGCTTCAACAGGGATCGCGGCAAAACCCGATGCCAATACAACCAGGGACCAGCCTCCCGTAAAACAGGACGGTATGCCAAGGGACGGTCCGATGCCAAACGGCAGTGCACCCCAGGGACAGCCTCCCGTAAAACCTAACTAAAATTCCTGTTGTATCATGGTCATCAGGAGGCCATAGACTGCTATCCGGATGAACCACCGGAGTGGGGCGACCCACTTTTTTCCAACATCAATCAGTCCTTTTTTATAATTATACCCGCCTTATTGGTCCGTTCTTACTATACCAGCCGAAAAAATCAAAAAAGCTCCAGGACCTTAACCATGCCTTTGCCGTGGCAGACCGGCACGATGTGTTTTAAAGTTATGCGAGGGGCCGGATTCGAACCGACGAACCACTGCTGGAGACGCTCTTGAGGCGTCCGCCGTTGGCCGCTTGGCTACCCTCGCCCGGATACGATCAACAAGGCCCAGACCCCATATCACATGCCGGATCATGGTCCCGTCTGCGTAAAAGTCACATAAGTATCATTCCGGAGTCTTCTTATATCCTGCTGTAAGGAAACCGGTGTTGTTGAGAAAAACGACGGTGTGGGGGTCACCACCCCCGCCATCCCGCTATCATCGGCGGGTGGTCTTCTGGTATGCGACAAGGTCCCTTTCGTTGATCTTCCAACCCTCCATCGTCCGCTTGCCCTTCAGCTTTCCTTCCCTGATGATTTTCTCGACATCCCTTGTAGAAACACGAAGCATCCGCGACGCCTCGTCTATGGTAAGGATCCGGTCTACCGGCATGGTGCTGCGCCTCCCCGAATGCCCGGCCTGACAGATCGGCCCTGGCACCAGGTAAAAGAACTATCTGGGGGAACAATGAGTTAATGTTCCGGTTTGATCGCGAGGTCCGGGCAGGAGGACGGAGTGACTGAAGAGACCGGTCCCGTTACATGAAATCGGCCAGGCCCATCTGCTGGCTCTTTTCCTCTGCAAAGGTGCTTTCGATGGCCATGCAAAGGACGTCAACACGCTGCTTCGTATACGGGGATACCTTGTAGTCCAGGCAGATCTTTCTGGACATCTCGAGGTACTTCTTGACCGATCCTTCATGGACCGTGGGAATGATCCCTCCCCCGCACCGGCTGCACTTTCCTGCGAGCGGCATCCTCCGGTAACTCGTATTGCACTTCGAACACCTGAACTTCTGCTTTGAGAAGGCCGAAAGGTTGCCCATGAGGTCACGGATGAAGTGAGTCGTCAGCACCCGCTCGGCCACGTCATCGGCGTCCACCGCCCGTATCATGACGGCAAGGTCAAGCTCGGCGTCCAGTTTTTCTATCATCGTTTTCAACTGGGTATAGGTCGATTCAAGCGGTCCTGCCGAGATATCGGATGTGTCATGGGTATAGAGGAATCCCTCGAGCTGTGCCGGGGTGCCGAGCCTGCGCTCGACCCGGTCGACAGCCGCCTCCACCTCCTTTGGCTGTGCATACACGAGGGCCTTCTGGTACAGCTCGGCCGGGTATGATCCGCACACGTCAAGGTTGTGACTCTCCTTGTCGATCTCCTTCGGGTCAAGCCTTGTCGAGAGCACGAGAGGTGCGTCCATCGAACCACCGCGGGTCTCGGGAAGGAAACTCCGGGAAAAGTTGAGCAACCCGTCAAGGAGCAGCATCACGCAGTCCTCATCGCCGTCACACTGCCCTGTGAAGATGCCATTCGCAAGGACCGTATGTTCGTCGGTCACCGTAAGACAATAGACCCGTTCATCCGGGCATGGGACTCTGTCAACCCGGGTGACCCTGTCGGTGATGACCGTCCCTCCCTCGTAGACCGGGACGGCATCCCCTTCCCTGACCTCGAGAGCCTTGATTTTCCTCAGATAGGACAGGTCCCAGACGAGCATCGCATGGTCAGGGGTGACGGCGAGCGACATGCCCCGTGAGGTCTCGAACCTGATAAGGAACTGGGGCGCCCTGTGGACCGATACCGACGTGACTTTCCTGACATGGACCGTCCCGGTGGTGTCCACCGTCCTCGCGTAATGCGGCCTGGCCAGGTCCGAGAAGTAGGTCCCGAGCCGGTCGACACCAGGTCTGTTGATGTCGAAGTTTTCCACGATGAACTGGCGGA
>CASGHA010000144.1 GCA_949319355.1 uncultured Methanospirillaceae archaeon
CAAGGCCCGTGCCAGGCCTGTCAGACCACTATGAGCATTTATTCAGGTCTGCCAGGGCGAAAAACAGAGATGAGCGTAGGTATTACGGTTTACACAACCCCCGGGAGTTAAAACATGCCGTTTAAGCGAAACTGGTTAAAGCCAGGAGCCGTCGGTCCTGACCACAAAAAAGGCCTGTACCAGGATCTGAAAAACGAGATAAAAAAGGTCAGGGAGCAGGGAGCACCTCCTACCAGGGATTCCTCCACGTTTTCATCACGGTACCTGTGCGATCTCTGCAATGTTTCATTTCAGATAAAAGACCTCCGCCAGTGTGTCCTGTGTGGGAGATGGGCCTGCGAGGACTGCTGGACCCCGGACCTGTATGTATGCAACTCGTGTCAGGGGATCATCCGGCTCTACCGCATGAAGGGATCCGACTGAAACCCCCCTCTATTCATCAGTCCTGGGAATGATGTCTTTTAGCGCTTAATTTCCTGTTTTCAGCGCATATGAGGGACAGACACCTTCTTAACGGTTTGCAGCCGAAATGATGCATGCGTATCCCCATTGTCATCATCGCCCTTCTGATAGTATCAGCTCCGGTTGTGTCTGCAGCGCCCGACTGGTCGTTCATGAACCAGAAAGGGGCCATGGTCAAAGGTAGTCCGGGGCAGCAGGCGTCAGGCATCCCGTACGACCTCGTCATCACCCTTGAAAGGACTCCCTGTTACGGTACCTGTCCCTCCTACCGTATCACTCTCTATGGAAACGGGTCATACGTTTTCAACGGCACCAGGTGCGTGGCGGTGAAAGGGCAGAAAAAAGGGGCGATTAACAGGGTGGCGGTGAAAGGCCTTGTCAAAGACTTCGGTGCTGCGAATTTCTCCTCTTTCAGGGATTCCTACGAGGATGTGGGTATTACCGATATGCCCTCGGCAATCCTGTCCTTAACCGCGAACGGGACCACGAAACAGGTTTTACATTACCATGGAGACCCCAATGCACCAAAGGACCTCAGAGCACTTGAAGACCGTGTGGACTCTGTGGTCAACACAAAGAGATTCATTGGTGCCAGGAAGGATCTCCGCTGTATGAACGAATGACCGGAGGGAGGTTCCCCTGGTCAATGATTGTCCAGTTTGAAGCCGTTTCCGGTAAAAACTGCTACGAGGAGGTTTTCCTGTCTTACTTCAACCCGGTAGCATGATTTCTGGCGGTCCTGTCCGACGCAGCGCGCGGTGGCAGTAAGGTCTCCTGTCGCTGGAGCGAGATAGCGCATCCCGGCCATGACCGCGACCTCGTGTCCGTGCAGGTTGGCGGCAATCCCGAACGCCTCGTCAGCCAATGAAAAAATAGCCCCTCCATGGACTACCCCGTTCACATTCCGCGTCCCTGCTATCGGGAGTGAAACACGGACCTCACCTCGTGTGACTGACTCGACCTTCATCCCGCACCGTCTTGAGAACTCCGCGTCTGAAAACCTGTTTGCAACCTCCCACCACCCTGCCTCTTCTTCACGGTCCATGTCTGTCTGCACCTGTCCAATCCCGGATTCAGTCTGCCCCCGGGGATACATTTATTCACTGATCTGTTCTGTCTGCGATGGCCATCAGCCTGTTGCCCCTGGTGCCCATGTCTTCCCCGAACCCTGTTTTCCTGGGACGGCTCTTTCGGGAATCGGCACGGTCTTTTTTGGACAGGGTGACAGGACATCCGGCCTTAGGTGGCCGTTTTAATGACAGACATGGATGAGCAGTCCGGGTTGTAGAACGGTACCTGCCAGCGTTCCGCTTTTTGGCATATCCGGCTTTTTGTCATAGAAAGGGTTTCATAGAGCAGGCTCTTATCAGAGCTTCCGATATATCCGGAAGCATTGAGAAGCGGGAGGACTTGTTCGGCCTTCTTAACCGAGCCTGATGCGCGGGCGAGGTCATCACGGATATCCTGGAGGGACAGGCTCCCGGGTTCACCTTCGTCCTTCGTAAACCGGACCGCGTCACAAAGCGAACTCACGAAGACCATGCAGTCCTGGAAAAAAGCCCGTTCTTCCGGGGGTAATGGTGAAACTACCTCCAGTATACTCCCCATTACGATTTCAACAGCCTCTTCGTCACCCCTTTGTACCGACACAAGAGACTCGTGGAGCATGGTGTATGCGCGTTTGCGGTCATGGTCGATAAGCGGTGTGGAAGAGGGCCGGGTGAGGATGGTCTTGCCATGACTGATGTTAACCGTGGTATTGAGACACCCCGGGCGGAGAAATTCAGTCAGCTGGCGGGATGCGGCCGCAAGGCTTTCGTCATGGTTTCGCACGACCGCTCCTTCCCGGTCGGCTATCACACCGGCATCACTGTCGTACCAGTAAAGGCTCGTCCCGGTCCCGTAGAGTACCGTCTCATTGTACTGGACAATGGCGTCGTGAAGCGCACTGGTCTCGTTATCAACCTGCCTGCCAAGTGCCCTCAGGTGGTCGAGGTCGTCGGGGCTATGGAGAAGTAATCCACGAACCACGACCTGGTCTCCCATAAGCGCCGGCTCCCCTGACTGAGATACCTGTGCACGTCGCCCGTCCGATGAAATGACAATGATCCAGGGATCGCCGAGGTCGTCCATCGACCTGATCGCCATGACATCGGTCCCGATAATAATGACCGGGTCCATTCCGGCGTGTTCGAAACGGGTATAGAGGTCCCTGACCCATTCATCGCAATGTTCACTCCCTGTGGAGGGACACGGGTCTGCCGGTCTATCCTGCGCGGCGATTCGAGTGACATCATTGAGGAATATCGCCGTCTTGTTAACCTGAATGGCTCCGGCCTGTCCGCTCCCCTCTGACACCTGGGGTGTCAGGGCTGGGAGGAGGATAAAAAAGGTGAAGGTCGCGAGAACCATGAGAACCAGGAGGATCCCTGTTATTATTCCCGTTGAGGGCCTCCCTCCCGACTTTTGTAAACTGTGCAGTTCTTTTTCCTGAACCTCTGCCTTTTCAAGGTTTTCCCTGAACGCAGGTATTGACGGACTGAGAGCAACAGCTTTTTGAAAAGACTCTTTCGCCTCATGGATCATCCCTGCCTTGTGCTGGCAGACCCCGAGGCTGTTCCAGAACCGGGATTCTTCAGGAGCCATTCTGACGGCTCCCAGAAGGAGTGGAAGTGCAGACCCGGTGTCCCCCTGTTTCAGGAGACTGGTTCCCTTCCTGTGGAGATCCCGGGCGGTACCCTGAAGATGTTTTCCGCCGGGGGTCTCCAGGTGTATTTCATGACCGCAGACCGGGCAGCAGCGGCATCCGTCAGGCATTTCTGACCCGCAGATCGTACAGCTGTCACTCATGGCTGAACCCCTGAAAAGACCCGGCTCCTATTGTTGGTGTTTTCTCCGATAAAAGTTCTTGAGAAGACCGCCGGCTCAGACGTCCCTCCCCATAAGCAGACGGGTGGCATATTCGTGGTCGATCCGGTGGGTCAGGGACTCCCGGTCCAGGTCGTCGCATAATGGTGCGAACTTTTCACAGGCCTCGCGGTAGACCGTTTCGCGGGGTACCAGGATTAACCTTGACCCCTTGTCATCAGGCAACAGCCTGAAACGGAGTACCTCGCGTTCATCCTCCATGACTTTCAGGTCTTCGAAAAATACTTCAAAG
>CASGHA010000145.1 GCA_949319355.1 uncultured Methanospirillaceae archaeon
GTCCGGTGACCCACCGGATCGGAGAACTCATCCTTACCGGCAGGTACGAGGATGCCGTGAACACGTTCATCGGCTGGGATCATGAGAACGAATCGCCTGAAACCCGCCATGCACGGCAGGAGTATGCCGCCAACCACGACCCTGCCCGGTCCCTTCATTCCATGCCCGTGTACCTGACATTCGAACGGGTAATGCTCCATCACCTGGTTGAAAGACCGGGAGATTATTCCGGAGCCCTGACAAGTATCCCGAAGAAGCTCGCTGCACTGTTCGTGAGTGCATTCCAGTCATATTTCTTCAACCATGCCCTCTCGGCACGGATCAACGAAGGAACAGGCCTGGAAGAGCCGCGGGATGGCGACCTCCTCCTGTTCTCTGACGGGAAGCTTGACACGGTTACTCCCCGGACGGTCCGCACGGCGGAGGTACACATCAGGAGGGGGAGGTGCCGGATCGCGATCATGATGCCCGGGAGGACAGTATCCT
Organism: uncultured Methanospirillaceae archaeon; assembly: GCA_949319355.1. Classification (GTDB taxonomy): domain Archaea; phylum Halobacteriota; class Methanomicrobia; order Methanomicrobiales; family Methanospirillaceae; genus KLAP105. The sequence continues at coordinate 487 of CASGHA010000145.1, forward strand.
CCATTCCAGGGAGGCAGGATACACACAGCTGGGAACTTCTGAGCGAACGCGGGATATCACCAGAGGACTTCGAACGGGCCTCACGTCTCCTTAGAACAGCATACAATGGCGCTGCACGCCCGGTTGCACTTAAAACAGACCTGAAGACCACGGTTGAAGGATCCCGGGCGACCATATCTTTCTCGCTTCCGCCAGGGCAATATGCCACGACGGTCTGCCGGGAGATCATGAAAAACGACCCCCTTTTCATGGTCTGAACCTGGCAGCACAGGCAGTGTTTTTTACCCCTTCTTAAACGGTATAGATGACGTCGTATTCTGTAACAAGATTCGTGCCGCAGAGGTAGTGTCTCTTCAGGGCCAGGGTAAGCATCTCTGACTCGGACTCGATATGCATCCCCCCGACAAGTGAGGGCGTATCCGCCCCGCCCACGATGAACGGGAGGTGGATGAGACGTATTTCATCGACCAGGCGGTGGTGGAGCATATGCCAGTTGAGCGTGGGACCACCCTCGACAATGAGCTTCCTGATGCCGTGGTCCCGGTATAACGTTTCCATCAGGAGAGGGAGGTCTATCCGGTCCTCTCCGGCGGTCACCACGATGGCCCCGGTTTCCCGGATGGCACTGACCCTGCCAGCAGGGGCCTTTTCCGATACGGCAATGATTGTCGGGGCGTCCGACCTCAGGACATTGGATGTGAGAGGGATATCGGCATCGCTGTTAGGAATGATCCTGATGGGACTTTTACCCTCGACCAGACGTACGGTAAGAAAAGAGTTGTCTATCCGGATGGTCCGGGACCCCACCATGATCGCATCATACTCGGCACGGGTTTGGTGAAGAAGGACCTCGGTTTCAGGAGCCATATGACGCATGAGGATCTTGCTGGACGCTCCCTTTTTCAGTGTGAGCTTGCCGTCAACGGTTATCTCCGACATCATCAGGACATGGGGCTTCTGCCGCTCCGGGGTCATATTCCAAGTCTCCTCCTTCCTTTTAGGTCAGGTCCATTATAGACGTTGTGTATCCGCTCCCGGGCACATGGTCCCGGGATTCGTAAACCACTCATCTCATATGATATTGTGGCACATGGTATAAGGCAATGAACATAACCGCGATGAGGGGAAGGTTCATCCATTACCTTGAACCCCTTGCCGCCTTCTGCGTTTCCCTGGGCCTCTCACCCAACCAGGTCTCCGTCCTCTCCCTCATCTGTGGTTGTGCAACTGCTGTGCTGTATGCCATGGGATATTTTTTTATCGGCAGCCTTCTTCTTGCCCTTTCGGCCGTCCTCGACCTCGTCGACGGGACCGTTGCACGGATGACCGGAAAGGAAACAAAGTTCGGCGCTGTCTTTGACTGGATTGTTGATAAGTATACCGATGCCCTCGTCCTGATCGGGATAGGCTTTTCGGGCGTAGTGGTTATCCCGCTGGCAGTTCCCGTATCGGTCCAGTACGGCATCGTAGGGCTGGCAATAGCAGGTTCCCTCCTCAATACATTCATCAAACCCGTCGTCTATGCCGAGATAGGCTATCTTGAACGAAAAGAAGGAAAAATAGACGACCCCCTTGAGGGTATCGGCTTCTTCGGCAGGCCGGAGACCATCATCGTGCTCGTGGCAGGAGGCCTTACCGGACTGATCGGCTATTCAGTGCTGATCATCGCCATATGCACCAACCTGTCAGCTATCCAGCGGATTCTCTACCTTTACCGAAGATACGCCTGACATCCCCTTCGTACAGGCGGTACAGCCTCACGGCAAACTCACCAAGGTCCGGTATCACCGTGAAGAGAGCAAACGCGATGGCGACCAGTACTATCACCGCCAGGCCCTCGGCAATGATATTGTGGGCCCAGAAGAAACTTTCATACCCATATTCTCCGTTGCTTGCAATCTCGGGGAGGTACGGGAACCACTGGCCCGTGTAGGCGAGGTACACCCACACGTTTCTAAGCAGGTTCAAGCCGTAGATAACCGGGACAATGATAAGAAAGGCCCATATTTTTTGTTTCCAGGTTGTCGGGACGGCACAGGCGACACCGAGCATGATGGCGATGCTCTGGATCCCGGTACACGCGAGTA
>CASGHA010000146.1 GCA_949319355.1 uncultured Methanospirillaceae archaeon
AGGGCGATCCCGAGCCCGCCCTGGAGCCCGAGGAGGAACGAAAGGCCGACCTGCTGGACGATGGCGGGCAGGTCGAGCGCCATGAACGGTGCGATGACCATCTCATTCGTGACCGAGATGATGATCCCCTCGAGCCATGAGCCGATGGCGAACACCGCCAGGAGCATCCCTACGAGGACTCCGATGAGGATGGGGACACCCGGAAACCTCCGGGTGAGATAGCGGTCGGGATCGAATGCCGGAGGCTCCTGTTGGGCCTGGTGCTCGGCCTCCCCGGCGATCCTCCCTGCAAGGGCGTGCCTCCTCCCGGCTATGAGCGTTTCTACGGCGGTTTTTTCGATCTTCTCCACCTCTGCGGCAAGCAGGGCGGCGTCGTCCCGGAGCTCGGGGGTGTCACCCCTTCCCAGGAGGGCGGAGACGGCACCCCCCCTTGTCGTGGAAAATGCGGACGACAGGCTCGCGATCGCCGCCTCAATCCCATTCCCATAGTCAACCCTGACCGTCGGCACCCGGGCTTCCCGTGCGGCGAGGGGGAGGATGGCATGGACGTTCCGTCCAAGGAGGGCGGAGGCCGAGACAACGGGTATCCCGGTCAGGGCTTCGAGACGGGTGGTGTCGATGGTGAGGCCGAGCCGGTCTGTCTCGTCGGCCATGTTGAGTACCATGACCATCGGGAGCCCGAACTCGGAAGCCTCGAGGAACAGGTAAAGGTTCCGGGAGAGACGGGTCCCATCGAGGACCGCGATGACAACATCGGCCTCCCGCGAGGTCAGGAATGATGCGACCAGTTCTTCGTCCTCTGAGGTCCCTGACAGGCTGTAAACCCCGGGGAGGTCGATGACCTCGACCGGGCCGTCCATGGTGCAGACCGAGCCGCGGAGGACCGACCCGGTTGTCCCGGGATAGTTTGCGACCTCCACGCCGAGGCCGGTAATGGCGTTGAAAAGGAGGGATTTCCCGACGTTCGGGTTTCCAAGGAGTGCTGCCTTCATGGGGCCGGCTCCACGAGGACCGACCCGGCAATTTCCCTGCTGACGGCGATCTCGCAGCCTTTTACCCGTATCATGAGGCTCCGGCCCCTGCCGTTCCGGAGGACGTTGAGGGTCGTGCCAGGCACTATGCCGAGCGCCATCAGCCGTTCCTGTCTCTGGCAGCCCCTGATGCCCTGGACCACGACCACCGCCCCTTCGGGCTGGACCGCCAGGGTCTCCTGGCCGTCCCTGTGCCGGCCCCTGAAACGGCAGCAGGGTGCGTCCTCGATGAAAGAGCCCAGCCGGGAGATGGCGTCTTCGGAGACGGCATGCTCAAGCGTGCAGGCCTCCTTTGAAGCCGCTTCGCGGTCCATACCAAGGACCCGGGAGAAGAACTCCTGGAGGAGCCGGTGTTTTCGTTCGGTCTGCTCGGCGATGCGGAGGCCCGACGGGGTAAGGGCATATCCGTCTCCGCCCTGGCTGACCATCTCACCTGATTGCTCCAGAATACGGAGTTCGTCGTTGATCTCTTCCTGCGGCATGCACAGCTGCGATGAGAGGGCTCCTGCCGTGATGGTGGTCCCGGCCCGGGACAGGGCAAGGGCTGCTTCGAGGAAGTCCTCCCGCAACTGGCGTTCCATGCATACCTGTTTCACGCCGGAGTGATTATGCGTTATGATTCAAACAACCCGGATACTATGCCCTGAGTGGAACCGGGGCTCTCCAGGACGACATCATGTCCAAAACAGTGTTGCGAAAGCGAAGATTCAATAGATGGTGCCACTCCACCGGATATGATACAACAGCCCTTCTATGCCTGCGACAAACCGTTCGATAGCTGAAGTCCTCAATCTCACCGGTCAGATCATGGAAATAGCGGGTGAAAACCCGTATAAGTCCCTGGCGATGTACCGTGCCTCCGGTGTCATCGAGCGGCTCCCCGGGGACGTTGCCGGCCTCACGAGGAGCGAACTCATCGCCCTTCCGGGTATCGGCGAACACATTGCCGACAAGGTCCTCGCCATTGCTGAGACCGGGACCCATCCCGAGCTCGAGGAGCTCCGTTCGAGGGTCCCTGCCGGCGTCATCGGGCTCCTTGACCTGGACGGGGTGGGGCCTAAGACCATCGTCAGGCTCCAGAAGAAACTCTCCATCCAGTCGGTCGATGACCTCGAACGGGCGGCACGTCAGCGCCGGATACGGTCAGTCGCGGGGTTCGGGGAGAAGAAGGAACAGGCCTTCCTAAAGGCCATTGCGAGGTACCGCGAAGGAGGCGGCCGGATGACGAGGGACGCCGCCGACAGGGTCCTCGCAAGGGTTGCAGGGGTCTTTCCATCAGGCTCGTTCCAGCCTGCCGGCAGCTACCGCCGTGGACGGAGCACCATCGGGGACATCGACATCGTGACCACTGATCCCCCGTCCCTGGTGAACCCGGGGATCAGGCAGCTTGCCGACGAATTGATTGACGAAGGAGACCGTCGCACCTCGTTCCGGTGTCTTGGTTCCCGCGTGGATGTCAGGTTCACGAACCCCCGGGATACAGGTGCGATGCTGGTCTACCTGACGGGATCGAAGGAGTTTAATGTCCGGATCCGTGGTATCGCCGCCTCGAAGGGCCTGAAACTGAACGAGTACGGCATCACTGACAACGCGACCGGGAAGGTTGAGACCTTTTCCGACGAGGAAGGGGTCTTCGCCAGGCTCGGGATGGATTTCGTCCCGCCGGAACTCCGTGAAAACACCGGTGAGGTCGAGGCGGCCATGTCCCATTCTCTCCCTGGGCTGGTCATGCAGGAGGAGGTCCTTGGGGACCTCCACGCCCATACCGACTGGTCAGACGGGACGATGACGATACGCGGGCTTGCAGAGGCTGCCGCGGCCCGGGGGCTTTCGTACATTCTCTGTTCTGACCATGCCGCATCTCTCGGCATTACCCATGGTCTCGACCCTGACCGGGTCGCGAAACAGGCCCGGGAGATCGAAGAGGTGAACCGCGACGGGCCATGCCAGGTCCTCCACGGGATTGAGGTGGACATCAGGCCCGATGGAGCGCTCTCCCTCCCTTCAGTAGTGCTGGCAGACCTAGATATCGTCATCGCATCGGTCCACACCGCCTTCACCCTTGACGAGGACGCCATGACGCGGAGGGTCATGACGGCGATGGAGGACGAGCATGTGGACATCATCGGCCACCCGACCGGGCGGCTCCTCGGTGAGCGGGACCCGTATGCGATTGACCTGACCCGGGTCATCGACCATGCCCGCGAGACCGGGACAATGCTCGAATGCAACACCTCGCCATGGCGGCTGGACCTTGACGATATTTATATCCGGCAGGCCAAGGAAAAGGGAGTCATCATCTCCCTCGGCACGGACTCGCACCGCCGGGAAGACCTCGCCCACATGGCATATGGTG
>CASGHA010000147.1 GCA_949319355.1 uncultured Methanospirillaceae archaeon
GTTTGCGGTGAAGTCGGGTTTCATGGATCCCTTTTTCCTTTGAGACAATATCAGGTTATTGCCCCTGGTATCGTGATGCCCCGGATTATCCTTTCTCGACCCTGAAGAACAATGAGTCAGCTGAGAAGGTGGTGAAGGTACATTTCCTGGTATCCAAGGAGGATCTGTACAAATGAGATTATTTAACCACTTTTTTAAATGGTAAAAAACCCGTAGACCTGGAACCTGCATATCTGGGTGTGACAGATGAAACCTTGAATGCGAGAGTACTGCCAATTGTCCCCCCGCTCAGGGCCTTATATTGCGATAAGCCCTGGCTGGCCGTGGTCATGGTGCCGGCAAGTGTTGATGTATCGGGTGTGACCGACGCCCATTGGACCCCCTTGTCCCAGATAGTAGGCCCCTTTACTACCTGGGGACTGGAACACCCGCATGATGCCGCTGAAACGGGTACCATGAGTATTATGACAAACAGTACTCCGGTTGCGATGGTATGGATGCGAGAGAGAGTCATGGATCCTGTGTTCTCTGTTGCGGTATATCTGGCTGTCGCCTGGCTGAAAAAAAGGATTCAGATGTAGCCGGTGTGTTCCATGAGGATCCTGAAGCCGATAGCGATCAGGATGATACCCCCGATCATCTCGACACGGTTTCCAAGGGAATGTTCGAGTCTGTTTCCCAGTATTACGCCGCATAACGATAACAAAAATGCAATAAGTCCGATGACCGCGCACGACAGAATGATGTCAATCCCTGCAAAAGCGAAGGAAAGCCCCACGCCAAGGGCATCGATACTGGTGGCAAGCGAGAGCACGAGTAACGCCGGGAGCGTGAGCGAAAGCGGGCGTTCATTACGTTCATCCGGACTCAATGCCTCGTATATCATCTTTCCGCCGATACATGCGAGGATACCGAAGGCGATAAAATGATCAAAAGAGGAAATGAAGCCCATGAACGCCTGTCCTCCGAAATACCCTGCAAGGGGCATCACCATCTGGAAGAAGCCAAAGAAGAGGCCGACGGTTATCGCGGTCCTGAACCGGTCCCCTGTACCGGATGCACCAATGGCAAGCGATACAGCGAGGCAGTCCATGGAAAGGCCGATGCCTGTCAGAACAGGGATAACGAGGTCCATAAGGGTGTCCTATACCCTGCCAAAACGCCGCAGCATCCTGGCATATCTTGAAAATACACCGTTTCTGTCGTGGTCGGGAAAAATTCCCTCGGTGACCGATTTCACGTCCTCGACCGTATAGAACGCCCCTGGCTGGTAGGAGTTTATGATTTCCACAACCTGCGAAAGGGCACTCCGTTTGATTGTCATGAATATAATGGTGACCGGTCCCGTAGAACCTTCGCCTTCTATGCTGGTTACCCCATATCCCTCGTCCCTGATCCTCTGGACGAGAAGCCCCGATTCCTGGTTGGTAATGACCCGCACAATCACCATTCCCAGGGAAAGGCGTTCTTCAATAAGCATCCCCACGAGGGTCCCTGTCGCGTACCCGGCTCCGTATGCGATATAGGAGACGAAATTGGTAATATTGCTCATGACCTGGCCGATTGCAACAAGCCAGATGATCACCTCGAAAAATCCAAGGACGGGAGCGATGTACTTGAGACCTCTTCCGATGAAGATGAGCCGGAGGGTACCTATGCTTACATCACAGACCCGCGCACAAAAAATCAGGAGAGGAAGAACAAACCATGCTATCTGTGGGTCTGCAATAAGGGTAGTCACGGGGATCCCCTCCGGCGAGGTATCCTACATGATAGAATGTGTTTCCCATTATCTCTTTTGCCACAAGAGTATCTGCAGAATGCTTTACCAAGCCATTCGGAAGAATACCTTATTGTACAGCCTCATAGTATGGAATCACCCCCGGACCGTGAACTGCTCGTCAGGGTCTCCCCATCTGCGGCAGAGCTGAATTCGGACGAAACTTTGATGCCCTATAGCGGGCTTTTCTGCAGGAGGTTTTTTTGAGGAATAATACAATATCTCAAAATAAATGGTCATGAGTTCCAACCGGGGCCTTCGGAGGACATTAATGCCACCATGGGGGTGTGTCAGGACCAGAAACCCATCCATGGTGACAGGGTATGAACGGGACAACAAAATGGCACCAGTAAGGATAATTCTCAATACAACCCTCATTGCTGCCCTCCTGTTCCTTGTCCTTTCCGTTCAGCCGACAGCCGCCGCCTCGACCACCAAATCGGATGAAGCCGGTCTTTTTGCAGACAAGGGACAGGTCCTCATCAAAATAGGGGATTACCATGAGGCTGAAACCGCCTTTAACAAGTCGGTATCACTGGACCCCTCATATGCACCAGGATGGGCAGGCTATGGTCAGACCCTCTCTCTCCTTGGCAGATATGATGAAGCGTTGGCTGCTTTTGACAAGGCCCTTGCCCTGGACCCAAGGGACGCTGGCTCCTGGCAGGGGCGTGGAGAGGTCCTCTACCGGCAGGAACGGTACGCAGAGGCTGTTTCTTCGTTCGGCAATGCAACGGACCTGAATCCCAATCAGAGCCGAGGATATATCTTGAAGGGCGATGCCCTCATGAACCTCGGGAACGGTGCCGAGGCTGTACCTGCCTATGAAAAGGCACTTGCCCATGAGTCTGAAAACAACCTGACCTGGAGTCACCTTGGAAAGGCATACATGACCCTCGGGAATTACTCCCAGGCCCTGTGGTCGTTTGACCAGGCGGTTCACTATGCACAAAACGATGCCGAGTCATGGAACAACCGCGGAGCAGCACTATATCACCTCGGGCGCTACCAGGAAGCGCTGACGTCCTATGAAAAAGCGGTTTCCATCGACCCACGCTTCTCTGTTGACAGGAACGCAACCTTCCAGCCAAACCTCGTTATGGTACCTGGTCCAGGGGATGTTATCCACCGGATCGACGAGCCCATCCTATTTATCCCGCAGGCGAGCGGTGGTACCGGCCTCCCCCCCATGATGTTTGTCATTAACCTCGGGGTCATGTTTGCAGGAATCGCCGGAATACTGTTCCTCGGGATCATGTTCGGTGTGCGGCGTTTCAGGAGAGGAAACAAAAAGGACTGATGGGTCAGGTCCTGGAGTCAAGGACATGCATGACCAGGTCCTTTCGTGACCCCCACAGAACCTCTTTTTCCGGGGTTGGTTCATAGATCGGGCCCTCCTTCTGGTATATCAGTCCGAGTCCGATTGGTGAATCGGAGTAGTAGTCCCATTCCCCGGCTATCATGGTGGCATCTTCATAACTCCCTGTATCATGTCCTTTTAGTTCATAGACCCGTTTCTCGTAATAGTCCGTGAGATTGGCATAGCTTGCACAGACCTGGAGCACATCGATGAAGGCGAATCCCCGGTGGGTCAGAGCTGCCTTCACGAGGCTCTTCAGCAGGGGCATACGCCGGGTGTACCCGCGTGCAACAAATGTCGCTCCGCTGGCAAGCATGAGTCTCAAGGGGTTTAAGGGAAATTCGGTGGTCCCGTGAGGTGTTGAGCGCCCTTTGAACCCTATGGGTGAGGTTGGAGTGTATTGCCCGGTTGTCAGGCCGTACACCCTGTTGTCATGGAGGATGACGGTCAGGTCAATGTTCCGTTTCGCTGCAAAAATAAGGTGGTCAAGTCCTTCGGCGAGGGCGTCACCGTCCCCTGCATGGCAGATCACGGTAAGGTCCCGGTTTGCAAGTTTGATCCCGGTTGCGACCGGAAGCGTCCTGCCGTGGAGGGTGTAAAAACTGTTGAGGTTGAAATAATCCGCGATTTTTGCATGGCATCCAATGCCTGTAACCAATACAAGGGATTCCGGGACGACACCCTCGCCCTCAAGTTCCATGAACACCTTTTTCATGGTGTGCTGAATCGCAAAGTTGCCGCACCCGGGGCACCAGGTGTTCTGCACCTCTGAAATGAAGTCCCGTGAAGTCATAGTGGAACCTCTTCGAGTCTCTTAATCAGGTATTCGACCTCGAATGGCCGCCCGTCTGACCGGCGGACCTCGTGGTCTGTCATGAGACCATGCCGCCTCAGGAGAAGCGAGAGTTGTCCCTTGACATTTTCCTCGACGCAGATGGTCCGCTCCACTCCCGATAAGGCGTCATGAAAAGCTTTTGCTGGAAAAGGCTCGAGTACAACAGGCCGGACGACACGGTACCGAAGCCTTTCAGCCGCTTCTTCAGAGACTCCGGCCGTCGAGCCAAAACAGAGGACTGCGGTTGTACCCCCCGGGTTTCCTCCTGTGACCACGGCAGGGAGACGCTGAACCTCAGCCTCAAGGGAAGCTTCCTTGCGGAGCCTTTTCTGTGTCATAAGCTCCACAATGACAGGGTCCTCGGTTGTTATCCCGGATTCATCGTGTGCATAACTGTTCACCTTGATTACGTGACCCGCCGCCGGTGGAAATGCGAGGGGTGATACTCCTGAAGGGCTGTCAATATATCTTCTCAAGGGACTGGCCACCCCGGTTTCCGGTCCTCGAACAGCCACTCCGCCAACGCGCTCTGTGTCGATGGAAAAGAAACCTTCAGAAAGGTGCTTGTCCATGAGTACAAAGGACGGGACCTGGTACCGCCACGCGATCTCGAGAGCAGTCTTTGACCATGACATGGTCTCGGTAGCGTCTCCAGGAGCGCATATGAACCTCGGGAACTCGCCATGGCCGGCATGGAGGACAAAGTGAAGGTCTGACTGTGCCGAATAAGTCGGGAGCCCCGTGCTCGGCCCGGTTCTCTGGGACATCACGATAACCACGGGGAGTTCGGCCATACCGGCAAGAGAAAGCCCCTCCGTCATCAGGCAGAACCCGCCACCTGAGGTGCCGACGGCAACCTTTCGGCCGGCGTAGGCAAACCCGGCGGCCATCAGCATGACCGCTATCTCATTTTCCGGGTGGACTACCGTGACTCCCGCAGGAGGCCCGTGCTCAGCAAGGAAGTGGAGGAGGCTTGATGAAGGGGTCATTGGATAGGCGACATACGCATCAAGACCGCTGCACAGAAAACCAAGACCTGCGGCTTCATTCCCTGAAACAACCGGGAGAGGCCTTGATAATGAGGGCGCAAGATTGTGGGATGTCCTGACCGAATCATACCCGTCGAGGGCTACGTCTAGGTTCTTTTCGACGTACCTTGGTATGTGCCGTTTAAAGACCGAACTTACTAAATTAGTAGGCATACCTGCCGATTTCGCAAAAGCACCAACCAAACAGGAGTTTTCCATTACCGCCTGGGCATCATGACGTTTCAGGATGTCGCTCACTGGTATACCTTCACCCGGGCCTTTCGCGCGGTCGGCATTGAAAAGAACCGCTGTACTCTCATGGATCCTGTCGCGGTGCTTTTCAATCGTGTCCTGGTTCAGTGCCAGGAGAATGTCAACCCTTGTACGTATGGCCCGCGGTTGTCCCGGCGTGCCCCTGACTATAGCAAAGTTATGCCCTCCCTTGATGAGAGACGGGTAGTCGTAGTACATATGCGGCCGATACCCCGAGGCATTCATGAGCCACGCGATCATCATGCCTGCAATATTGATCCCATCCCCTGCCCTGCCCCCGACAAGGACTGAGAGGTCATCCATGGATCGTTGCCTCCATGGCACAAGGTGCAGGCAGCAGAATGAAATAGGTTACTGGGATGGGAAACGCCAGGGACGACGAGGTGCCGATGCGGGCAGGAATGGTTGATCTGCCTGGACAAGCCGTTGAAAAGAGTTATTTTGACCTTTTTCTCAAACGCTCAACTTCTTCGGGGACGGCAACCCGCACGAGAAAGGTCCCGTAACATGGCTTTGTATAGGGGAATATGACATAATCCCCCTCAACTCCCACGGCAATAGGCGGGATACCGATAAGGTGCTTGTCAAGGATCTTGTACCCCGCCTCGACCTCGTGGACCTCATCGTAATGGTTCCGAATGAAATCGCCGGATTCCTTGGATGAAGCATTTTTTAACAGGATCTCATATTTCAAAGATTCGAGACAACCCATGGGAGCACCTCGTCAATCTTGTTCTTCAGCGGCATCGGGTTATGGGTCGCTTTCACGACGATTTTTTCGCATGGGACCGTGAGGGTTTCAGCGACATCCTCGGGGTGTTCCCCGTAGATGAGAGCGACCAGGGAGCCTCCTGAGAGGGAACCGATGGTCGCCGCATAGGAAACTCCGGCATCATTATGGATGAAAGCAAAACAAAGGCTGAAATCCCTCTTTTTTTCGGCAAGGTCAGCGACACAGCGGTCGATGTCGATCACCTCACCGACATAGTGGTGGTCCGGGTCAGAGACCTCCACAAGACGCCGGGCCGCAGGATTGCCTGCAATGATACCTTTTATGCCTTTTTTTCTGAGCATTGACAGGAGATACAGGGCGATGCTGGTCTGCACCGGTACCTGGGGGCAGCCGAGAAGCAGGACGGCGCTCCTTTCCGCTGCCTTTTTTTGAATATCATCCCCGATTGGTCTCACCACCTGAACGGTTACGGTGTGCATTGGTGGTACATGGTCAAAAGCAATTCCCCTCCGGCACAGGGTGTCGTTCACCTGTTTCGAGGGCAACCCAAGCAAGGTATCCGGCAAAACCTGCCTGGACCGGGAGTGCAATGATCTCAGGGATTTCATACGGGTGGACCACCCTTATAGCCCCGATGAGAGCCTGTACATGTTCGCGGGTCGTTTTCATTATCAGCATGCGTTCCTCCTCATCCACTATGGCGTCATGCCACCAGTAATGTGATCTGACAGGAAATTCGTTTACACAGGCGGCAAGTCTTTTACCGAGGATGCATCGGACAAGGACATCTATATGCGCTGCAGGTACCGTCGTCAGGACGACCATCACATCCGTCATGCGAACCGGTACATCCCGTACCGCCTTATACCCCTCGGGCATCAGGAACTATCAAAAAAAAGGCTGGAATTTGTTTTAAAGTTCCTGAGACTGTGGCGTGGTGACATATTCATTACTGCCGCGAAAAAAGTATTATCATGTATTCGGATCGTCTCTCCCATCTGCCGCGGTATCTTTTTGCCCGCATCGATGAAATGAAAGCGGAACAGTCCAGGCGGGGGGTTGACATCATCGACCTCGGTGTCGGAGACCCCGACCTTGCAACCCCTCCTCATATTGTCGATGCCCTTTGCAAAGCCGCACAGGACCCTGAAAACCACCATTATCCATCGTACGCTGGCATGCCGGCATTCCAGTCGGCGGTGGCTGAATGGTATAGACGCCGCTTTGGCGTCACGCTTGACCCCGGCACAGAAACCCTCGCTCTCATGGGTTCAAAAGACGGCATTGCCCATATCGCAGAGGCTTTCGTGAACCCCGGGGAATATGTCCTCGCACCGAGCCCGGGCTACCCGGTTTACCGGACATCCACCCTTTTTGCCGAGGGAAGGGTTTTTGATCTCCCACTCACGGCTGAAAACAGTTTTCTCCCTGATCTGTCATCCATTCCCGCAGAGGTCGTAAAATCTTCAAGACTGCTCTTTATAAACTACCCGAATAACCCGACCGGAGCGATAGCACCCTCCGGTTTCTACCGCGAAGTCGTTGACTTCGCCTCTGACAACGGGGTCGTCGTGGTGAGTGACAACGCATACTCCGAAATATCCTTTGACGGGTACCGTGCCCCTTCGTTCCTCGAGACAGAGGGGGCAGCCGAGGTGGGAATCGAGATGCACTCGCTCTCAAAAACCTACAACATGACTGGCTGGCGGATAGGAATGGCCGTCGGCAATGCAGAGGTACTGTCCGGCCTCGGCCGTGTCAAGACGAACGTTGACTCAGGCGTCTTCAATGCCGTCCAGCACGCCGCCATTGCCGCACTTTCCGGTCCGCAGGACTGCGTCAGGGAAGCCTGCGCGACCTACCAGGAACGGCGTGACGTCCTGGTGAACGGTCTTGCTGATATAGGCTACCGGGTCGAACCACCCAGGGCGACCTTCTACGTGTGGATGAAGGTTGATGACTCCATGGCCTTTTCGGCCAGGCTCCTTGAAGAGGCCGGGGTCGTAGCGACTCCTGGTGTTGGTTTCGGAGCATGTGGCGAAGGCTATGTCAGGTTTGCCATAACCCGTTCTGCTGGCAGGATCCGCGAGGCGGTCGAGAGGATGAGGGCGGTGGGCCTTTGAACCTCCCCGGACACCTCTCGGTTGCCAACGGGCACCTGCTGCTGGGGGGCCTCGACCTGAACACCCTTGCCGATACCTACGGTACTCCGTTGTATGTCACCGATGAGGACCGCATCATCAGCCGGTTCAGGGAATACAGGGATGAGATCGGGTCCAGGTATGACAGGGTCAAGGTCCTGTACGCCGCAAAGGCGAACGGGAACATCGCCATTATGCGTACTCTGGCCCGTGAAGGGGCCGGAGCCGATGTCTTCTCGTCCGGCGAGCTTGAACTTGCGCTTTCCGCCGGGATGAGTCCAGGCGATCTGCTGTTCAACGGTAGTTCCAAGAGTCCCCAGGACCTTGCCCTGGCGGTAGAGAAAGGTGTCCGGATCTCACTGGACTCGACTGACGAGCTTATACAGCTTGAGAAGGTCGCCGCGGAGGCAGGAACGGTGGTACCGGTCTCATTCAGGATCAACCCTGCGCTTGAGGTCCCGACTCACCCGAAGATCGCCACGGGTCTTGCCACGAGCAAGTTCGGCATCCCTGCAGCCCGGATTGGCGAGGCATACCGCGAGGCACTGGGATGCGAGCATGTAACTCCTGTCGGGATCCACTGCCATATCGGGTCTCAAATACTCGACGTAGTGCCGTTTGCGCGGGAAGCCGGCGTGCTCGCAACAGTTGCAGGAGACCTGACCGATATGGGTGTCAGGCTTGAATTCGTTGATGTCGGGGGAGGGCTTGGCATCCCGTACCACCATGACACCGACCGCGCCCCCTCGATTGCCGAGTATGCCGAAGCGGTCGTCCCGCCCCTCCGCGAAGGGTTCGAGCAGATCGGCATCTCACCCGAACTCTATGTCGAACCTGGCAGGTCCCTGGTCGCCGACTCCACGGTCCTCCTGACACGCGTCCATTCGGTGAAGAAAGCCCACAAGACCTTCGTGAATGTCGATGCAGGGTTCAACCTCCTTATCAGGCCCGTGATGTACGATTCCTATCACGAGGTCATGGTCGTTAACCGCGCGGACGAACCTCCCCGGGACACCTGCACTATAACCGGACCGATCTGCGAAACGGGCGATATCCTCGCCCATGACCGTGAACTCCCTGCGGTCGTTGCAGGAGACCTGCTTGCCATACTCGATACCGGCGCCTATGGTTTTTCCATGTCATCCCAGTACAACAGCCGTCCGCGCTGTGCAGAGGTCCTCGTGAAGGGCGGCAGGGCGGCACTCATGCGCCGGGCGGAAACGGTCGGGGACCTGACGGCAACGATGGTCCTCCCTCCGTGGCAGGCATGAACTTCCATTACGCCCTTGTAGACGACCTGGTCAGCCGCGAGGAGTTTGAACGGCTTGTCGGTGAGAAGATGGAGGCCTGCGGTGACATGATCGACGAGGTCGCCGCCTCACTCATGGTCGTGCAGTCGCTCGGCCGGCACCATGTCAAGATAAAGGACCTTTCAGCACGGACGAGCCTGTTTTCATTTTTTGGAAAGGTCATTACAAAGGAAGGCCCCCGCGAGTTTGTTCGTGAAGGGAACGAGAAAGGTCTTGTAGCGACCCTTGTCCTGGGAGACGAAACCGGGCATGTGCGGGTCACGCTCTGGGACGAAAAGGCAATGGCGGTATCCGAGATCACGCCCGGGGAGGTCTTCGAGGTCATCGGAAAACACACAAGACCTTTTTCCCGCGATATTACAGCCCTTGCCATCCGTCCTTCGCCGGTCGAGATCTCCTGCCGTGATTCCGCTGAGGACGTAAGCAGGGATACCCTTCTTCTCAATGAATGTTCCATCCGGTTTCTGATACTCCATGAGGAACGACCCTATTACCGCAAAGACGGATCCACGGGATGTATGCAGGGGGGTCTGGTGACCGATGGAAAAACAGTGTTCAGGTTTGTATGCTGGGAACCGGGGCTGCTCAGCGGGATAACTCCCATGATGTCGGCCAGGGTGACCGGTGTGACGGTCCGGGGGACGGAACAGGAACGGGAGATGGTCGCAGGTGAGGCATCAGGAATTCAGGTCCTTGAAGAGGACGCAGTTCCTCTCCCACTTGTTTCCCTGTCGTCTGTAGGCGACGAAGGGTCTTTCTCAGTCCGGGGAAAGGTGCAGGCCCTTCAACCGGTACGCCGTTTCACCCGGAGCGACGGGACGGCGTCATGGGTCAGAAACTGGACTCTTTGTGAGGGTACAGCCCGGCTGGCCGTCGTCCTCTGGGGGGACACGGCAGTCCTCCCTCTCCTGTCAGGTGAGGAGGTTATGATATGGAACGGCTCGTCCCGCCTGAACCGGCTGGGGCGCCGGGAACTTTCCGTCGGGAGGAACGCAGGTTTCACGGTAGCCCCGGTCCCGTTACGTGAAGTCATATTTTCCGGGACCGCACTTTCGACACCTGAGGGGATGTTCGTCGACAATGGGAAGGAACGGTACCTGCTGGCGTCACCCCTTGTCCATGGGCTTGAATATGTCGTCGAGGGGAGTGTTTCCGGCAGGAGGTTCGTCATGCAGCACGCGACCGCCGTGGTGCCTGACATACCTGGGGTAAGGGCGGGACTGGAATCCCTTGTCTCCAGGTGCGGGGGTGGGGTGCCGGGACCACTTTCGCACCGCACGGCATGACCAGATATATCCCCCCTTCAGAGATGAAGGTGAGAACTGTATATGACATCAGGAACCCTTGAACTGGAAGACCTCCCGGGTGTCGGACCGTCAACGGCGGAGAAGCTCCGCGAAGCAGGCTTTCTGACCGTCGAGAGCATAGCAACCGCTACGCCTCCCGAGCTTGCCGAGGCTACTGAAATCGGTGAATCCACGGCAAAAAAGATGATCAAGGCTGCCCGCGAAGTTGCGGACATTGGCGGATTCAGGACGGGCAAGGACGTTTTCGAGCAGAGGAAGGAAGTCAGGAAACTGACGACCCTCGTGCCTGACCTCGACCTCCTGCTTGGCGGAGGCTTTGAGACCCAGGCGATTACCGAACTCTATGGTGAGTTCGGGTCAGGTAAAAGTCAGATCGTCCACCAGATGGCGGTCAATGTACAGCTCCCCGAGGACCAGGGCGGCCTCGGGGGGAGTGCGGTCTATATCGATACTGAAAACACGTTCAGGCCTGAACGTATCGAACAGATGGTCAACGGTCTTGGGATGGATGGCCTTGAAGTCGCCGATTTTCTTGGTAACATCCATGTAGCGCGTGCCCATACGTCCGACCACCAGATGCTCCTCATGGAAACCGCCCGTGAGATGGCCGAGGGAATGCGCGGAAGCGACAAGCCTGTCAAGCTGTTCATCATCGACTCCCTGACCGCACACTTCCGCGCGGAGTTCGCCGGAAGGGGAACACTTGCGGCACGGCAGCAGAAGCTGAACCGTCACATGCATGACCTCTTCAGACTGGCCGATGATTTCAATGC
>CASGHA010000148.1 GCA_949319355.1 uncultured Methanospirillaceae archaeon
CAAGCGGTTCCAGGAACAGGTCGAGATGGTCAACATCATGGAGACCGAGGACCTCTCCGTCATCAAGGCCAAGATCAACGAACTCAAGGGCAGGGACCCCGGAGCATTCGCCGGCGACCCGATGGTCATCGAGGTCAAGGAGGCCGGTGGAGCGGGCGGAGCCGCCGCATCGGCAAGTGCCAACCCGCAGTTCCTGGAGATCGAACGGCGCCTCGACGCCATCGAGAAACAGATAGAGTTTGTCGATGCCGAGATTGCCCAGCGCGTGGGGAGAAAGATCGGACGTGATATCGGGATCCTTTACGGTCTTGTCGCAGGACTGATCGTATTCGTGTTGATGATCACGATGTACACGACCCTGATGAAATTCATTGGATAGACGGAGGTGTGATAACATATGTTCAGGTTTGAGAAAGAACAGAAGGTCTGGGACTTCAACGGCACCAAGATCGGAGGACAGCCTGGTGAATACCCGACGGTCCTCGGGGCCTCGATCTTCTACAACAAGCATGAAGTAGTGCTCGACGACCACAAGGGTGTCATTGACAAGCCCAAGGCCGAAGCACTCTGGAACCGCTGCCAGGAACTCTCGGATATGACGGGTATTCCGCATTTCATCCAGATCATCGCGGAATTCCCCGAGGCATTCGAGAGCTACTTCAGCTGGTTTGACAGCATCGACAACAAGACGGCGTTCCTGATGGACTCCTCGGTCCCGACGTCCCTTGCACATGCATGCAAGTATGTCACCGAGGTCGGCCTGGCAGACCGTGCCATCTACAACTCGATCAACGGGTCGATCCCCCCCGAGAACATCGAAGCCATCAAGAACAGTGATGTCAGCGCAGCAATCGTTCTCGCATTCAACCCGGCGGACCCGTCGGTCGTTGGAAGGGAGAAAGTGCTCGTCGAAGGTGGAGTTGCCGGCCAGATCAAGGGTATGCTCCAGATCGCTGAGGAAGCAGGTATCACCCGCCCGATCCTCGATACTGCTGCAACCCCCCTTGGACTCGGTTCAGGTGGATCATACCGTGAGATCCTTGCATGCAAGGCAATCCATGGGTACCCCACCGGTGGGGCATACCACAACATGACGGTGTCCTGGACCTGGCTTAAGAGGTGGAAAGGATCAAAGAAGAACCCCTCGAAGCTCGCCGAGAGCCTGAAGGGCAAGGACCTTTACACTGAGCAGCTCCTCCACCACTACCAGGGAGGCATGGACGGAGTCATCCAGGCGGCATGGTCTGCACCCGATATCGGCTGCAACCTGATCGCCAGCACGCTCGGTGCGGACCTCATTATGTACGGTCCGATCGAGAACGTGGAAGCAATGATGACGGCTCAGGCATACGCCGACATCACCATCCTTGAGGCGGCGAGGCAGCTCGGCACCGAATGTGCGTCCGAGACCCACCCGTTCTTCAAACTCATCTAATCTTTTTTTCAAAAAGATTTATCAACAGCCTGGATTCTATTCTCATTTGTGGAGAACACTGGTTCAGGCATGGACTCCCCGCCCCTTGGGAAAAAGATTGACCGCGAGACACTGGACGAGCGAAACTTCCAGGTCATCCTCAACCAGGTCAACGACGAAAACCTATCCTACCAGACAAGAGCCATCGAATCCCTCGGCAGGATCGGTGACCAGAGAGCAACGGGGCCTCTCATCGACCTGTTATCAAGGGCAGAACCTGAAATTGCCTACGTTATCGTCAGGGCTCTCGGAAAACTAAGGGACCCTCTGGCGGTCGACCCGCTCATCAGCTGCCTTGACAGTCCTGACCGATGGCTCAGGCAGGGTGCTGCATGGGCCCTGGGCGAGATCGGTGACCTAAAAGCGGTAGAACCCCTCATCCGTCACCTGCCCGATGGCAAGGAAAAGGTCAGGTCCGAGATAGCACAGGCCATCGGCAAACTCGGGGACGACGAAGTGGTCGCCGATCTTGAAAGATTCATCATCGGGGAGGATGACCCCGAGGTCCGGCACTCGGCACGGCAGGCAATTAAAATGATACACGGGTCCTGACAGTTCACCCTGCCGCCGTATCAAAATACATCATTATCATGAAGAAAGCCGGAAGGGGTAACTGATTTCTTAAAAAACCAGGATAAGAAACGGCAATCCCGTTGAGGGGTTCCCGTTGCCTGAAAGGTTTCTGTTCAGTCCGTATCCAGGGGTTCAAACTGGGTCCTGCCGACTTTCCCCATCCCTTTTTTGATCTTCTCATCGGCATAACACACCGGACACTTGTAATCATCCGGAAGCTCTTCAAAGGGAGTACCTGCCTTGATACCGTTGTGGGGTTCCCCCCGCTTCTGGTCATACACGTACCCGCAGATGACACACCTGAACTTCATTGGAGCCCACTCATCAAAGCCCCATTTTCCGATCTTCCCCTTTCCTTCCATTCCGCAGACCGGACAGACATAGGTTTCCGGAAGATCCTCGAACTCGGTCCCCGCAGGGATCCCGTTGTGGGGCTCTCCCCGGAGAGGTGAATAAATATACCCGCAGAGCTTGCAGCGGTACCGTTTTACAACCATGGGTGACCTGCCTGTTCTGAATCGTGGCATGAGGGCCCGGACTATCCCATGCCCTGCTCCACATAGAACTCATGCTCACCTGCGTCAATAAAGGTATTCATCATGCCAATGAGGGCATGCATTCATGCCGGATGCGCCTGCCTGGTTTTTTTACGCCGGAATTTCCCGGTGGCATCCAACCACAACCGGCAGGGATACATGATACTCCTGGATTCATCCCCGGTTTCATCGTACGACAAAAAGAGGGAAATAATAAGGCTTTCCTGTGGTGGTGCCAATGCCAATGGAGCGAGAGAGATGGGATCACCACAGGATTTTCGGGAACCCCATTCATTTGAATTGCGAAACCCGTCACCAGGATGGCCCCGGGGTCTCATGGCGCTGAATATCCCTGGTCTTCCAGCGGATACGGGATGAAAAGCATTTGATCTCCGGCGTCCATTATCTATCATACCATGCTCAATGCCCTGCTTCCCCTGATAGACCTTGTCCTCCACTTCGAGAAATACCTCCCGGCCTTCATCGAAGCCTACGGTCCGTGGATTTACGGCCTGCTCTTCCTGATATTTTTTGCAGAGACCGGTTTCGTGGTGACCCCGTATCTCCCCGGGGATTCCCTGCTATTTGTCATCGGGGCCCTTGCAGCAGTCGGACAGATGAACCTCACAGAGGTGATCATTATCCTTTCCGTTGCAGTCATCCTCGGAGACACCGTCAACTACTGGATAGGAAAAAATATCGGTATGCGGATCTTTGACTACCAGATCCCCTTTGTCAAACGGTCGCACCTCGAACACACCCACGACTTCTTTGCCCGTTATGGTGGCAAAACCATTGTAATTGCTCGTTTTGTCCCCATTGTCCGCACCTTCGCGCCGTTTCTTGCCGGGCTCGGTGAGATGACCTACTCCCGGTTCATCGTCTTTAATGTCATAGGCGGGATAGCCTGGGTGGTCACCTTCACGCTTGCAGGATACCTGTTCGGTAACATACCCATCGTCAAGGATAACTTCGGTATCATCGTCATCGCGATCATCGTTATCTCTCTCGCCGTGGTGGCCCTGATGGTTGCAGGGATCCTCGGACTTTTTTCGGGTTTTACCCGGAAATTCAGAAACCAATAGACTTTTTGCCCTTTACCCGGTTATACCAATCATAATGCTTTTTCCTGTACAGGACAAGGTTCATACACCATAACCCCGGGACTGTTTTATGGGAGGGGGCGGGAGCACGCAGATGGACGGGCGCAGGTATTTCAAAAGCGAAGTCGAAACCATGGACCGCGACGGCCTCGATGCCGTCATCGACGAACGGATTGCATATACCGTCAGGTATGCGGCTGAACACTCCGCTTTTTACCGTTCATTTTTTCGAAGTCACTCCATTGACCCGAAGAAAATCAAGGCACATGAAGACCTCATAGAACTCCCCATCATAAGCAGCCAGACCATCCGGCAGAACCAGCCCCCCGAAACACCCGACTTCCGTTTCATGTCAGCGGGATGGAAAAACATTTTCACCGTCCATGAAACAAGCGGTACCTCGGGCACTCCGAAGAGTTTCTTCCTGACCTGGGAGGACTGGAAGAGATACGCCGAAAAGTATGCCAGGATTTTTGTTTCACAGGGGTTGTCCTCATCCGACAGGTTGATTGTATGTGCCAGTTACGGCATGAACGTCGGCGCAAACACGATGACTCTTGCGGCCCGTGATATCGGCATCACCATCATCCCGGTTGGAAAATGCACCTTTCCGCTTCGCCTGTATACCTCGTACAACCCGACCGCCATCGTCGGGAGCGTCTTCAAGCTCCTTCACCTTGCGGAACGGATGCGGTCAGGAGGTATCAATCCGTCCCAGACCTCCCTGGAACGGCTGATTGTCGGCGGAGAGTCATTCGCCCCTGAAGCAAGGGATTACCTTTCGGAAGTGTATAACCTGCCGGTGTACAACACCTACGGGTCCACCGAAGGGACGATGTGCGGCGAATGCGATCAGGTATCCGGCCTTCATGTCCCTGAAGACCTCGTCCACATGGACGTTTATGATCCTGGCATGCACTCGTTTGTCCCTGACGGCGAATGCGGCCGGATCGTCCTGACCACCCTCCTCCCTCCGGGAGGAAAATGCGGGACCCTCCTTCTGAACTACGACACCGAGGACACGACCGTGGTCATATCACGAAAACCGTGCGCCTGCGGGAGAACGCATATGCGGATCCTGAACCCGCAGCGTGAGGCTGAAACGGTCTGGGTTTTTGAAACCCCCTTTAACCGCGTGGATATCGAGCGCGGGGTCTTCCAGAGGGAGAACCTCACCTGGCTCAGCGGGGAGTACGAAGCATTCATCTACGGGAGCGAAGATGCGGGAGAAGTAACGCTCCGGGTGAGCATGGAAGCTGCCAGGCCTGAAGAGGTGAATAAACGGATAATCGAGGATTCCTTCCTCGGTTCGTTCCTCAAACACAGGCAACGTCTTTCCCAGGCCTATGCGGACGGCTCCTTTAAGATCGTTTTCCACTACGCACCTCCGGGCGGCCTCGAACTGTCCCAGGTCAAAGGCAGGCCCAGGAGACTCGTCGACCGGAGAGGATAGGAAAAGCCGGCACCTGGAAACCAGGTGAAGAGCTACTGACATTACCCATCCCACCCAAAATATACGCACCCGGGCCGTATGACTGAGCCGGGAGCATACCTTTCATGATCGATTTCATCGGTCCTATTGCCGATACCGTTGTCCATTTCGACCAGACCATCCTGGTTTTTTTTCAGCAGGGTGGAATTGTCCCATGGCTCCTCCTCTTCTTTGCCTTTATCCCTGAAACCGGGTTCATCCTTGTCCCCTATCTTCCCGGTGATACGCTCCTCTTCATAACCGGGGCTTTTGCAGCCTATGGGGGGCTCAACATATGGTTTGTTGCCGGAGTAATCCTGGCGGCCGTCCTCACGGGAGATTCGTTCCATTTCCTGATCGGGCGGCTGGTCGGCATAGGTCTTTTTGAACGGGGGATCCCATTCCTCAGAAAGGATTACTATGACCGCACCCATGCCTTCTATGAACGGTATGGCGGCTGGTCACTCATCATCGCCAGGTTTTTTCCTCTTTTCAGGACCTTCGTACCATTCCTTGCCGGGATCGGGGCCATGAGCTACCGGAGGTTCTTTCTCTTCAGCATAACAGGAGCGGTCCTCTGGATAGGTGCATTCCTCTTCGGCGGGTATATCCTCGGTACCCTGCCCGCAGTCCGTGATAATTTTTTCCTCCTCACGGTTGCCGTAATTATTGTTTCCATTATCGGTGTGCTCCTCCTGGCACGGAGCGTATCACGCGGGGGCCTTGCCTGACCCGCGATCCGTTGCATCACGACAGAGAGGCCGGCGGGATATGGTCCCAGGAGAAAACGACGGGAAGCATTATTATCCATCCTTCAACCCCTGTCCCGAGGATGAAGGGATCCGGGCTGGTTCAGGAACATACCAGCCCGGCTGAATTTCCCACCGGATTTAACAATGAGCATACCGAATAAGTACGAACATATGAGCGACTTCCTGACATCCCTCGCCTACTCGTTCGGGGCGCTCTTTGTCATACTCAACCCACTCCT
>CASGHA010000149.1 GCA_949319355.1 uncultured Methanospirillaceae archaeon
GAAGGTCGGAGGAGGGTCCAGGACAGAGGCAATAGCCGAAGCGCTCCGCCGAGTCGTGGCGGTAGGCCTGAAGGTCGCGGTTGAATGTGTTCTCATAGCCACCGACCAGGGAGTCATTCCACCCGGAGATGAAGTAATTGCCGTGGGAGGTACGGCAAGCGGAGCAGATACGGTCTGTGTCATACTCCCCGCTCATACCTCCTCGTTTTTTGACCTCCAGGTCAGGGAGATCGCAGCCATGCCGAGGGACCGGTAATGTCCCTCTCGGCCCTCAGGAAAGGGCTTGGCCTCCTGGCAGGTCACCCCGCGCTCTGGGTGACAGGGTTGCTATCAGGAGTGCTGGGAGGTGCCTATCTCCTTCTGGTGCTGGAGGCAGGGTTTTTCATCGGGTCAAGGGCAACCATTCTTTTTGCCGTTGCCATACCGTTCCTGTGTGCCGGTTTCTACAGCCAGGTCTGTAACGCTGACTTCACTCTCAAAGGATTCCTGTCGGGAGCGGTTAATGGGTATTTCCGGGTCCTCCTCCCGATTGTTATCCTTGCGTTTCTGGCCCTCATAACCGTCGGCTTGGTACTCATACCAGTGACCCTCATCGGGATACCCGCAGACCCGGTCATGATATCCGGGGTCTTTATGGGTGTCTGTGTCCCCTTTGCATTCTTCTCGTTTTTTTGCGATACTGCTGCCCTGTGCGAGGGCCAGAAGGTCTTTGCATCCATCCGGAGAAGCGCCCAGGTCGTGGTACTCCATGGCTGGAAGACCTTTGCCTATTACCTTGAATCGCTCATGCTCGTCTTTGTCGTGACCTTCTTCGGACTCATCCTATGGACATCGCTTCTCATGGACCGCCTTGAACCCATTGCAGCCATCAACGTAACGGATCCTGCACAAATGCTGACTCTCGCGGAGTTCCAGGGAATCCTTGGCCACGACGGCATCCTCGTAACCGCTGCGGTAGGGTTCGTGCTCCTCCTTGTTCTCGTCCCTGTCCTCCTCGCCTGGAAGGTCGCTTTTTATCAGGAAATGTCAGGGATAACCCCGCAGGAGGTCGTTGTCCAGGACGGGGTCTACGATGAAAAGGGACGCTGGTTCAAGTACTGACCCATTTTTTTTATACAAGAGCGCTCAATGCGACGGCTATTACACCGCCACCGAGTGTTGAGAGGAAATTTGTCCCGGCATTTCCTATGATGCCCCGGTTTTCAATAACCTCGCCGAACAGGCTGTCAAGGTTTGAGCCGATAAACCCTGCGAACGTGCATATAATGGCAGCTTCTGGTGATATGACGCCCAGAGCCCATGCTGAAAAACAGATCACGGCAGAGCCCATAACACCGGCACCCTCCCCAAGGAGGCTGACAGCTCCGTTTGTTCCTGGAGGGACCCTTTTCAATGTCGTAATAAGGTAAGGCCACCCCCCGGTAACACCAATTTCCCCGGCAACCGTATCAGCCGTTGCGGTCGCTACTGATCCGACGAAAATTGACGCAGCGAGGGGATTTCCGGTCAGGCCAAAAAGGACCGCCGAGATCGCACCCACGAGGCCGTTTGAGAAGACGTTGATATACCCTCGCGCTCCGCCATGGGACTGTTCGACTCCGAGTTTCAGTTTTTCTGCATATCGGTACCTGGTCGCGGCAGAGCCAAGGAAGAAAAAAAGGAGCATGATCAGGAACCACCTGACATCGGCAAAGACGATGAGAAGGATCCCGATAAGGGCTGCCGAGAAAAGTCCTGAAATATTGGCTGTCCGTGTCCTGTATGAAAAAAAGACGAAGACCGATGTGATGACGACCGCAACGGCAAGCAGCGGGACCTCGGTATGGAAGTCCAGGGTCTGGAAAAGGAGCATGGCGACCGCGAGCCCGAGTGCCTCTACGAGCAGTGCCTCCTTGCGTTCCTGAACTATCGCCTTTAAAAGCACCGCCACATTGATCCCGATGACAAGGGTGAGAGGAGAGGAAATTTCAAGGTACAGCATGGTAAGACCGGATACCCCGGCGGCACCAATGATATAGTAAAGATAGGAAACCGGCTTTTCTCCGAATGCCGAAAAAATTAACTCGCCTGTGATAATGATCACAACGGTACAGGCGAAAATGAACAGGGGCAGAAGACCGAGACCATACAGGGCTGCCAGTACGACAAGTGAGATGGACACATATTTCGTTTTAAAAACCGCATAAAGAGCAATTGAGCCAGAGATGACCAAAAGCGCCACAAGGGGCGGGTTTGATATATGCGGGGCTAGAACAACGGCCAGCACCGCAAGTAGCGCAGCCAGGTACTCGCCTTCACGCCCCATTTGTCTGATAGAATTGGTCCTGTATTAGAAAGAAGTTTCGCGCTCCTGCTTTTTAGTTCATGGCCATCGCTTGCGTTCCAGGATCGCTTCCCTGCCTTTTCGATTCCTTAATAGCATGTCAGCAGAGACTAGTTAGGGATGGCGCCATCTGCGGATCTCCCGAAAAACTATGACTCTGGCGAGGTGGAGACACGCTGGCAGGGTGTGTGGCGGGACGAGGACCATTATTTCGATCCGGTCTCGGAAAAACCCAGGTTTATCATAGATACCCCTCCTCCGTACCCTACCGGGGATTTTCATATCGGAAATGCTTTTAACTGGTGTTATATCGACTTTATCGCCCGATACCACCGCATGTGCGGCTACAATGTCATGTTTCCCCAGGGGTGGGACTGCCACGGGCTCCCGACCGAGGTCAAGGTCGAGGAACTGAACAATATTACCAAGAATGACGTTTCCCGGCTGGAGTTCAGGAGGCTCTGCCAGGAGCTCACGGAGAAGAATATCGGGAAAATGCGTAAAACCCTGCGCCGGATGGGTTTTTCGACCGACTGGTCACACGAATACATCACCATGAGGCCGGAATACTTCAAAAAGACCCAGATGTCGTTTTTGAAGATGGCAAGCGACGGGTACATCTACCAGAGCGAACACCCCGTCAACTTCTGCCCACGGTGTGAGACTGCGATTGCCTTTGCAGAGGTGTCTTACAGCGAGAGGCAGACGTCACTGAACTTTTTTGACTTTGACGGGCTGGAGATAGCAACGACCCGTCCCGAACTCCTCGCGGCGTGCGTAGCGGTCGCGGTTCACCCCGAAGACGGACGATACCGGGACCTCGAGAAAAATACGCTTACTGTCCCGCTTTTTGGGCATACCGTGCCCCTGATAAAGGACGAGGCGGTGGACCCGGCATTCGGCTCGGGAGCGGTCATGATCTGTACGTTCGGGGACAAGCAGGATGTACACTGGTGGAAACAGCACAACCTTGCCCTCCGAAAGGCGATTGACCGTACCGGGAGGATGACTGCGACAGCCGCAAAGTACAAAGGCCTCCGGGCAGAGGAATGCCGCCGTGAGATTATCAACGACATGAAGGAGGCAGGCATCCTGAAGCGGCAGGAGCCGCTGGAACAGCGTGTTGGTACATGCTGGCGGTGCAAGACCCCCATCGAGATCCTTTCCGAGAGACAGTGGTTTGTCAGGGTCCACCCGGATGAGATCCTGAAGGCGGCCCGTGAAGTCAGCTGGTTCCCTGCGCACATGCTGCTCCGCATGGAAAACTGGGCATCACAGATGGAGTGGGACTGGTGTATCTCCAGGCAGCGCATCTTTGCAACTCCCATCCCTGTCTGGTTCTGTTCACAGTGTGGCCATGCGTTATTCCCCGATCCTGTGGACCTCCCCGTTGACCCCACGGTTGACCTGCCTAAAAAGCCCTGCCCGCATTGCGGGTCCTGCGAGGCAACTGGAGAGACCGATGTCCTTGATACCTGGATGGACTCGTCAATCTCGGTCATGCATGTCACCGGGTGGGACGGCTCAACGGTGCCTCCCCTGTTTCCGGCGCAGATCCGGCCCCAGGGGCATGACATCATCAGGACATGGGCTTTTTATACCATCCTCAGGTCCGTGGCGCTGACCGGAAAGAGGCCCTGGGACAAGATCCTTGTAAATGGCATGGTCCTTGGCGAGGACGGCTTTAAAATGTCCAAGAGCAGGGGAAACATCATCGTTCCCGAGGAGATCCTCTCCAAGTACGGTGCCGATTCTCTGAGGCAGTGGGCAGCGGCTGGTGCTGCGACCGGTTCCGACATCACGTTCAGCTGGAACGATGTTGTCGCGGCTTCCCGTTTCCAGACCAAGATGTGGAACATAGTACGGTTCGCCCTGATGCAGCTTGACCGCGCCCCCTACAGCGCCGGTGCGGTGGCAACCCATGTCATTGACCGGTGGCTCCTGTCCCGTCTCCATGCCGCGGTTGCCGAAGTGACCGTGGCGATGGACGCCTGTCAGTTTGACCGTGCGCTTAAAGCCATCCGGGAGTTTGCATGGGAAACCCTTGCCGACAACTACATCGAGCTGGTCAAGGGACGGCTTTATGGGGACGGTCCGGGGAGGGAGTCGGCCTGCGCCGCGCTTGCCGAGACCATGGACACTCTCTGCCGGCTCCTTGCACCGTTCGTCCCCCATTTTGCCGAGGAGTGTTATGCCCGCCTCGGTAAGGGCAGTGTACACAGGCAGTCATGGCCTACGGCAGGTCTCGTGGACGCAGCCGCAGAACTGGAGGGGAACCTCATTGCTGAAGTTACAGCAGCTGTCCGCCGGCACAAACACGAGAAGGGCATGGCACTCAATGCACCTCTCGGGCATGTCACCGTATATGCACCTGATGTCGTGAAGGACGACGGGGACCTTTCACGTGCGGTCAATGCCCCTGTCGACTGGCATCGTGGTGAACCACGTCTTGAACGAGTGGTCACAGGTGTCACCTTCAACCACAGTGTCATCGGCACTGCCTTCCGGGGGAAAGCGAAGGCATTCATAGCGGCAGTCCAGGACCTGCCGGCAACGACCCTGGAAAACCCTCCGTCCAGTATTACCCTTGGTGGTGAGGAGGTACCAATCCCGGAGGGTGCCTTCACGCCCCAGGTTGCCTACACCGAGGGTGGCTCGGAGGTGGACGTCCTCACGGTCGGCGACCTTGTCGTTACTGTCCAGGAAGTCCCCTGATTACTTTTTCAACACCCTGGGCGAGGGTATCCCGCGGGAGGAGACCGTCGAGCATGACAAAGCGCACCGGGTCTTCGAGAGCAAGGTGAAGATACCCGTCCTGGACTTCCTTCAGAAACACGGGGTCCTCGAAGTGATCCGTCTTTCCTGTTGCACGTCTCCGTTCGACCGCGGTCTCGGGAGGGATGGTCATGAGAAAGGTCATATCAGGGACGATGGTCCAGCCTGAATGAAGTGCTTTTAGCCATTCAAGCGGATTTTCAAGGACCCCTCGAAGCGTCACTCCCTGGTACGCGTACCTGCTGTCGGTGTAGCGGTCCGAGATGACAAGCCGCCCCTCCTGGAGAGCGGGCCTCACTACCGTGGCCAGGTGTTCGGCATGGTCAGCGGCAAAGAGAAGGGCCTCGGTGAGCGGATGGCTTTCCCTGGAAATTGCGGTCCTCACCGGCCCCCCCACCCAGGTCGCTCCGGGTTCCCTGGTGAAGACCGGGCTAAGGTCCTCAAGGGATTCCTTTAAAAGGCTTATCAGTGTTGATTTTCCCGAGCCGTCAATACCCTCGAGGGTTATCAGCAGAATGACCCCCTCCTTACATATTCAACCGGGATGCGTCCCTGGTGCACCGCGGTTGATATGATGGCCCCGTCGAACCCTGAACCGGCAAGCTTTGACAGGTCGGCACACGAACCAACACCCCCGCCCCAGTACAACGGCTTTTCCGTGGCCTTGCGCATGCGCATAAGGTGCTTTGAAGGAAGGCCCCGCTTCGTGCCGACCCCGCTGATATCAAGGATTATAACCCCTTCGAATGCTGAAAAGTCGGCCTCGCGGAGGACCTCGACAGGGTCGCGGCCGGTTGGAATCGTCCGCCCACCCACCACGTCAACAGAGAGGAACCCACCTCCGTACTGTGAAAGGTCACCCGCAGTCTCAGTACCGATGACATCGGTGACCGCTCCGCCGAGCAGTTCTTCAGGCGAATGCGCACCACGGTCTACAAAAATACGCTCCACCCGGGTTGCCATGGACATTATGTGATCGGTTTCACTCCCTGACCCGGTGATCCGTGAGAGGTCTGCAACGTAGAGAAAGCGCGGTCGTACCGCCTGGACATATCCGCCTGGTTCTGCTGTCGGTGATATGCCCCATTCAAGGGGCTGGTAGGTGTCGCGATCACCGCTCCTCCCCCACACGACCTTTCCGAAGCGTAAATCGACCGCCAGAACGATATCCATTGGTAAAACGCAATCACTATTAGTCTTCGTGTTCACATAAATCATATGCAGCTGCTCGTCAGCCCAAGAGACCTGAAAGAAGCGAGAAAATCTCTTGCTGCTGATATCATTGATGTCAAGCGGCCGGCCGAAGGGTCGCTCGGGGCGAACTATCCCTGGGTCATCAGGTCCATCAGGGATATGACCGACAAACCCGTGTCAGCCGCGATCGGGGACTTTCCTTACAAACCGGGCGGAGCGGCACTCGCAGCCTACGGGGCCGCATGCGCCGGTGCGGACTATATAAAGATCGGCCTCTTTTTTGACGGAGTCCAGCAGTCCGAGGACCTGGTGACCGCTGTCGTGAAGGCTGTGAAGGACGATTTTCCCGAAAAAAAGGTTGTAATAGCGGCATATTCAGATTATGTCCGTTTAAAGACCATTTCTCCCTTTATGATGGCACCTGTTGCGGCGGCAGCAGGAGCGGATGTTGTCATGGTGGATACCGGCCTTAAAGATGGGAAAAGCACCTTTTCCTTTATGTCCGAGGAGGACCTCGGACGGTTTACGACCGGGAACCGCAAGCTGGGAGTTGAAACCGCCCTGGCTGGGTCGCTGACATTTGCGGACCTCCCCGCTCTCAAACGGATAGGCCCCGAGATCATCGGGGTTCGCGGGATGGTGTGCGGGGGGGACCGTGCAGCGTCCATCCAGGAAGAACTTGTGGAACGTGCCGTTGCCCTGGTGAGGTAGATGTTTTCCGAAAAGCTGAACGTACCCCTCGGGATAACCTTCGACGACGTCCTTCTCGTCCCCGCTGAGTCCCACATCGAGCCCGACCAGGCTGACACCCGGGCACGCTTTACCAGGAAAATCATGTTAAACATACCCCTGGTCTCTGCTGCAATGGACACCGTCACCGAGTCGGCCATGGCCATCTCACTGGCCCGGGCGGGGGGCATCGGGGTCATACACAGGAACATGTCCGCCGAACGGGAGCGGGACGAGGTCATGCAGGTCAAGCGTGAGGAGGAACTGATCGAGCGGGACGTCCTTTCCGTCGGGGCTGAAGCGACGGTGATGGACGTCGAACAACTGATGAACCGTCATGGGATATCCGGCGTCCCGGTCGTCACCGACGGGGTCATCGTCGGGATCGTGAGCCGCCGCGACGTCCGGGCGATTGTCTCGAAACGGGGCGGGGAGTCCATAGAGAGCATCATGACCCGCACGCCCATCACCGCTGACGAGCGCATCACGATGGAGGAGGCGCTCGAGACCATGTATACCAACAAGGTCGAACGACTCCCTGTCGTCAACCAGGAAAAACAGCTGATAGGCATCATTACCATGCAGGACCTCCTTGAAAAAAAGCAGTACCCTCAGGCGACGCGGGATAAAAACGGGAACCTCAGGGTTGCTGCCGCCGTCGGGCCGTTTGATTTCCAGAGGGCGATGATGCTCGATGAAGCCGGCGCAGATGCCCTTGTCGTCGACTGTGCGCACGGTCACAACATGAACGTCGTCAAGGCGGTCAGGGACATCAAGGGCAGCGCGGGAGCCGAGGTCATCGCCGGTAACATCGCTACCGAAAAAGCTGCAAATACCCTTGTCGATGCAGTCGATGCTCTGAAGGTGGGGATTGGGCCTGGCTCGATATGCACAACCAGGATCGTCGCAGGGGTCGGCATTCCCCAGGTCACCGCCGTTTCAACGGTTGCGGATGTTGCCGGGAAGACTGGAGTCCCGGTCATAGCAGACGGTGGGATTCGCTATAGCGGTGATGTTGCAAAAGCCCTTGCCGCAGGGGCTGATACAGTCATGATCGGTAATCTTTTTGCCGGGACCGACGAGGCTCCGGGGCGCATCATCAGTATCAAGGGCCGCAGATATAAGCAGTACCGGGGCATGGGATCGCTCGGTGTCATGAGCGGCGGGGAGTCTTCTGACAGGTATTTCCAGAAAAAGGACATCGGCAGGACCAAGTTCGTCCCTGAAGGAGTCGAGGGGGTCACACCGTATGTCGGTGAGGTCTCTGACATCATCTACCAACTGGTGGGGGGCCTGAAATCGGCGATGGGGTATACTGGGTCGAAGGACATCGCTACCATGCATGCAAGGGCGGAGTTCATCAGGATCACCAGCGCGGCCTACCACGAGAGTCACCCTCACAACATCATGATCACCGACGAGGCGCCGAACTACCGCATCTCGGACTGAGTGGCGGGATGACAGCCAGGAGAAGAAAGTACGACCGTGTCGCACGGGGAGGCAGGGAATACCTTGTCATTTCTGTTGACCCCGGTCGTACCCTCACCGACCCTGAGCGTGCGGCCATACGGGATATCAATGCGGCAAATTCAAGAAAAGAACTTTTCCTGGCAGAGGAAAATGGAATCCTTGTCGGATTTGTCAATAATGCCTCTCCTGAAGATCTGAAGGAGACTATCCGGAACGCCGTTAGCGGCTGCGACCTGAATAGTGTCTATCTCTCTCATGGACTTTCAGACCCTTTTTCAACATTTCTTGACCGGCTGGAGGAGGTTGGTTCGTACGGCATCCGGAACGGGAAAAGGGTCTACGTTGGATATGACGAGGAACGGAAGGTTGAAGACCGTGCAGGGAAGGCGGGGCGGAGGGGTGCGGTGTATTATACGAGGGGACATCAGTTTAAAAACGGGAAGAATGAGATCCCTTCGGAATTTTCAGACAGGGTCGTTTGTGGTGACTCCGAGGAGTTCCTGAAAAGCCTTCCTGACAACTGTATCGACCTCGTCTTCACGTCACCGCCGTACAACTTCGGTCTGGCCTATGGGTCCACCGGAGATGAGGACAAGTGGGAGCGGTATTTTGACAAGTTGTTCGCCGTATTTGACGAATGCATCCGGGTCCTCTGCTGGGGAGGCCGGATCGTGGTCAATGTCCAGCCCCTGTTTTCTGATTACATCCCAAGCCACCACGTGATCTCGCAGCATTTCATGAAGCGGCACCTGATCTGGAAGGGGGAGGTGCTGTGGGAAAAGAACAACTACAACTGCAAGTACACCTCGTGGGGCTCCTGGAAAAGTCCTTCGAGTCCCTACCTGAAATACACCTGGGAATTCCTTGAAATATTTGCCAAGGGAGACCTGAAAAAGCCAGGGAGCCCGGAAAATGCCGATATAACCGGCGAGGAATTCAAGGAGTGGGTGGTGGCACGGTGGACGATAGCCCCTGAACGCCGCATGAAGGAACTCGGACACCCGGCGGTCTTTCCCGAAGCGCTGGCCGAAAGGGTGATCAAGCTCTTCAGCTTTTCCGGGGATGTCGTGCTTGACCCTTTCAATGGTGTCGGGACGACGACAGCGGTTGCAGCAAGACTGAACCGCCGTGCCCTCGGTATCGATATTGACCCGGGGTACTGCAGCACTGCGATGGAACGCCTGGACAAGGAAAAACAGGCAGCAAAAAAGGGCAGGCAGGCGACCCTGCCGGAGTAGGGATGCCTGCTGGTTCCTCCCGTAATACCCCGGATTGATTCCGTTTATTGTCGGGGTGCCGGCGGAAACCGTGCGTGTACTTCAGTCACCTGGCCAATGAGCTTCGTACCGGCTTCCATTGTCCTGACGGGCATGTGTGCATTGCCAGGATCGCGGACCCAGGTATAATCTCGCAGCAGGAAGAGGGGAAGGCCTGGCAATATGGCCCTGTAGGTCAAGGTCGTCGTCATCCGGGCTGACATACGCCCCTCTGGATGATGAAATGGTCAAATTCAGGCTTAATGAGTCTTATCATCGACAAATCCGACTCAGCTGCATCCGCGCCCCTGAGCGGGTATTCGCCCGGGTTATTTGAACTCTGGCCGTGCCGGTATGGGACAATATTTAAATGATCTTTAACTAACCGTAGGTGAGCCATGCTCGACCCTGTGGAGATAGCCCAGCTCCTTGACATCCTCGGGAACCGGAACCGGAGGAGGATCATCGAGCTGCTGCGCCAGAAACCCTGTTTCGTCACTGAGATCTCGGACCGGCTCACCATCAGTCCGAAAGCGGTGATCGACCACCTGCAGATGCTCGAGGAAGCAGAGATCCTTGCCTGTCGCATGGACGAACGGCGCAGAAAATACTACTATCTTGCCAATGACATCATTATAGCCGTAAGCCGCCGGCAGCCGGCAGGTGCACTGCCCTCCCCGGCGGTGGAGGAAAAAAAGCGCTTTTTCAGGGAACTACGGACTTTGCGCCAGATGATCCGGACCAGGGACGAGATGCTGGACAGTGTCGAACACCTTGAAAGGGATATCGAACGGCAGATCAGTTCCGTTATGCAACAGGGCCGTGAGATCATCCCGGATGACGGAGAACTGCGGCTTGCGGTCGCCCTGGGCCATTATAACCTCTCAAAAGAGGACCTGGCCCATATGACCGGGATGAGCGGGGCTGAACTGGAGCCCCGGCTTGCATCGCTGGTTGAAAAAGGGATCGCCGACAGGGACGGCGATGCGTTCATGTTGAGGACCCATGCAGGGTGAACCCTATGACGAACTGGTGACGAGGATCTCGGGTATCGTAGCCGACCTCATTGCCGGAGCCGCACGGGAGGACCGGTGCGGAGAAGTCAGGTGCATCATGATCACGAGCTCACCGGAAACGGGAGGCGGTGGAAGCGGAGGAGAGGATGAACCCGCGCCAATCGAGTACGAAGTGGTGGAGTCGGATGAGTACTGGTACGTGACCGCCCGACTCCCCCCGTCCACGAACAGAGCTTCATACGTTGACATCCAGAAGGACCGGGTCAGGATCTGTGCAGGCAGGAATGAGACCGTCGTCCCCCTGAACGGAAAGGCCGACCTGCCACGGAGTTTCTATGATGTGCGGCACGGTGTCGTGGATGTCACCGTGCATAAATGCCCGAAAAAGGAAGGCTGATCACTTTTTTTTGCAGGAGCCGGGGATGACCGGCTCCTTTCACGGCCTGGTGGCCGCAGGTGCCATCCACATGGTCTTTTGTTCTCTTTGGGGGCGGTATTCCTTGAATTCCCTGAGAGATATGGTCAGGTCACGGGTGAATGCGAAGTACCCTATCTGGGTCTCCCGGCAGAGTTTGAATGCCATCTCCATAAGCCCGCGGGGGTCAGGGCGTGCCTCGCCAAGCCAGATATGGAATATATTTCCGCCGTCGATTATCGGGAAAAAGATATGCTCAATGGAAGCCCGGTGTGAAAGGCTGACATTTGCACCGGGTGCCACGTGGGTACCATTCGTGTAATAGATTGGGAGGTCCCGCGTCGTTCCGAGACGTTCAATAGAGCCTTCAAGGTCTCCTTTCGCGACCCTCAGGGCAGCGTCCCTGAAACGCCGGTTCAGGAGGTCTGATACCACGAACCGCTGGCCGGTCGTTTCGGCAGGGGTGCGTGCCAGAGCAATTGTCATCCCATGTCGTCTGGACAGTTCTGCTCCATATAGCTCCATCGCGGTCATCGCCTTCACCGCCAGGCGAAATGCAGCCTGCCCCTCATGCAGCTGCTGCCCGGTCATATGCTGGACCATCTCGTTGATGCCCACGACACCGATGGTATACACCAGGCCTTCCAGGTCAACAGCAACAGCCCCTCTCTCGCCCGTTGAAGGGTCCTTGGGGCGTTGCATAGCAAAGGGCATGCGGCCGGTTGCACGGATAAGGTCCATCCACCGCCGCTTGATCCGGAAAACCTCTACGGCGACGTCCATCAGTGACCTGAGCTCGGCAAAGAGCCGCTCCTCATCGCCCTCAGCCCTATACGCCGCCCTTGGGCAGTTGACCGAGACGACCTGCCAGGACCCCATCGAGAAGTGCTTTCCCTCCTCAAAAAACAGTTTGCGGTTGAAATCCGAGTCCTTGTCGGCGACCGCGGAAAACTGGTACGCACAGCACTGGTAACAGGAGATCCCTTCACCGGCACCTCTGTACTCAGGGAGCTGGTTGTCATAGTAGGGTGTCCCGTACTTCGAGGCCAGCTCGAAGGTCATCAGGTAGAGGTCCCCGTAGGTCGGGAGGTCTGGGTGTTCCCTGTTGAACTCCTCCCTTTCATGGATGAAATCAGGTTCTATGCTTATTTCGGGCTTTGGAAAGTTGAAGGGCTTGCCCCAGTAGTCCCCTTCGAGCATGACCTCCATGAGGGCCTTGAAGAGGAGGCGTACTTCGCGCTCGAACTCTCCGTAGGTCCGTTTTGGTCCATCGACACCGTTCCAGATCTTACCCTTGAAGACACAGGGCTTATCGACCCACAGAGCAGGGACGCCAGGGGAGAGTTGCACGGATGAAAAGACGAGCTGGCCCCCGCGGGCGACCATCATCTGGGTCATCTCGTAGACGAACATCTGCATGTGCTGTTTGATCCCGTCATACTCCATTCCCTCGAAAAAGGGTGCCATGAAGGTGAGGAAATTGTAATATCCCTGTCCCCCGGCAAAATTTGTCTGCGCCGAACCGAGCGCTTTAACCGCGTGGAGGACCGCGACCTCGGCACGTTTTGCAGGACCGGCGACCGAGGCCTTGGTCCCGTTCCCGTCCGGCATCAGGCCGTAGTAGAGGAAATAACGGAGGTCCCAGTCCTGACAGAACGGCCTGGTGCCGAAATATTCGAGGTCATGGATGTGGATGTCGCCGAAGAGGTGCCGGTCGGCAAGGCCCGGGGGCAGCTGAAGGAGGTACTGCTCCTTGCTGATCTTGTCGGCCTTTTTTTTGTGGGAAGTCTCGGCGTTCTCCTGGAGGTTGGCATTGTCGTGGGACTCGAACCCCCTGCCGACATCGATGAGGTGTGCGTCGTAAACAGGTGTCCCGACCCTGGTACAGACATTTCTGTATTGTACGAGGCCCCGTTCAAGGAGCGTCATGTTCACGATCTCCCTGATGAGCGGGCCGGAAAGCGAGTCCAGGTTCAGCTGGAGGAGCCGGTTCTCCACCGCCCGGGCGATATCCTCGGCTGTTTCCTGGTCCGCACCCTTTTCGGCATAGAATGTCTCAACGAGCCGGGTCTCCTCTATAATCTGTTTTATGATACGTTTCCTGTCCCATTCGACGATATGGCCGTCGGTTGTCCTGACTGGCGGGAGGATAGGTATGTATATGCCGTCGAGTGTGGCCTGTTTTGCTTCCCTGGATGACTTAGGCACCTTTTATCAGCCCCTCGACAGCCTCGGAGACGACTGCCCCACCCCTGAAGAGCTGCTTCGAGGTGAGGAACACCGCGTCGCGCTGGAGTACCGGGGCCTCGCGGGCAAACACCCCGTTCACCCTGAGGTCGGTAAGGGACTCCACCGAGGACATGTCACGTTCATCATAGGGAACAGCCCGGCTTTTCAGAAAATCCTTGAGCAGTTCACAGTTCGGACAGTTCCCAAGGGTATAGACGATGAGCGATGGAGATGACACGGTTGTATAACCACCTTTGACTGTACTGGCACCGCCTGCAAAATAATTCTCACTCTCGCGACCAATCGCGGCATCCATCCGGATCAACAGCATGATACCGGTCCGGGCAGATACCTGGCGGCCATGCCGGAAGGGCGACCGATGGCCTGATGAGCGGAAAAGACCAAGAGAATACTGGTTCAGAGTCATGGTCCGCCTGTTTACCGCTCTTGACCTCTCCGCGGAGATACGGGAGGGGATCGGTCGTATCGCCCCGGTTCTGGGAAAAAGTCGTGCGCGGCTCACTCCTGTCGATTCCGCCGGTGCCCATATCACCCTTGTCTTCATCGGTGAGGTCCCGGAGGAACGGATAGGGCCTATTGAAGACGCCCTTGCCGACATCAGGGCGGAGCCCTTTTCTGTCACCGTTACCGGAGTATCAGGGAATAACCCGAAACGTCCCCGTGTAGTGTGGGCGAACGTGAAGGACAATGGTGAGTGTGCGGCAGTCCAGGCCCGGGTGGCTGACGTCCTCCTGCGTTTCGGAGTTGAAAAGGAGGGCCGCCCCTACACACCCCACGTGACGATTGCGAGAGTGAAGGAGTTTGACCCCTCCCTCCTCCCGAGGATCACCGAGGTATCAGGCACGGTCTTCGGTTCCTGCAGGATCACGGGGTTCACCCTTAAAAAATCCGTGCTCGGCCCCGGTGGCGCGCGGTACGAGGACCTGATGGGGGTTTCCTTCTGATCAGGACACCTCTTGAGGAACGGGTGCTTGAGAAGATCAGGCCGACGGCACCCGAACTTGAACGTACCTATGGCCTTGCCAGCGAGCTCATCGCTGCAGTGAATGAGAGCGGAATAGCCGAGGGAATGATGGTCGGTTCGGTCGCCCGGCGCACCTGTATCAGGGGCGACCTGGACCTTGATATATTCATGCTCTTTCCGCCGACGCGCTCGCGCGAGGACCTCGAGGAAAAAGGCATCGATCTTGCCCGGCAGATCGCACAACGGTTCTCGGCACCCTCCCGCGAGAAGTATGCGGAGCACCCGTACCTGAACGCAACAGTCCGGGGGATTGACGTTGACCTTGTCCCGTGCTTCAAGGTCGCCGATGCCTCGGGGATCATCTCCGCGGTTGACAGGACCCCGTTTCACACGAGGTACGTTTCCGGGAGGATTGATGCCATGACCGATGACGTGCTCCTTGCCAAGCAGTTTGCCAAGGCAGGCGGGGTGTACGGGTCTGACCAGATGACCGAGGGGTTCTCGGGATATCTCTGCGAAATCCTTGTCCTCGAGTACGGAGGCTTTTCAGGCCTTATGTCGGCGGCGTCGAGGTGGAAACCGGGAGTGACCATCGACCTCGAAGGACACCAGGCAAGACAGTTCACCGACCCGCTCATCGTCATCGACCCTGTCGACCCGTGCCGGAACGTAGCCGCCTCGGTCTCCCTAACCCGGATGCTTGAATTTTCAGACCTTGCATCAGGGTACCTCGAAGCGCCGTCAGAGGCCTTCTTTTTCCCGCCCGATCCATCCTCATTTTCGAGGGATGACCTCGCGGAAATGCTCGGAAGACGGGGCACCACATTGTACGCGGTTACCTTCGCGACTCCGCCGTTCATCGAGGACATCGTTGTCCCCCAGCTCCGCAAGAGCACTGATGCAATCGCCGACCTCCTTGCACGGAACGGGTTTATCGTCAACCGCGTGTCCCATGCCATGGGCCGGGACCGCTGCATCCTCTTCTTCGAGCTTCTCACTGACCTCCTGCCGCCGGTCCGCCGCCATACCGGTCCGCCCGTATCGAACCGTGAAAACACGGCAAGGTTCATCGAGAAATACATCGACCCGTCCGCCCCGGGGCTCCTCGCCGGGCCGTTCATAGAGGGAGGGGTCTATATCGTTGAACTGACCCGCAGGCACCGCAGGGCCGGAGATCTGCTCATGTCGGACGATGTGCTGAAAGTCGGCCTTGGAAAACATGTCAGGCGGGCCATGGAAGACACCTATGAGGTCCTTTTTGGAACAGACTGCTGGAGTCCTGATTTCTCCCGCGAAATCGGGGCGTTCATCCATAAGGAATCACCCCTTGTGAAGGTGAAAAGGCTCCCGAATCGGGAAAGCATAGCACCTGATGGGACCTGGCCGGAAAAATGAGCTCCCCTCACAACCCACCATTTTGGTCCCAGATGTATTCTTTTATACCATCCGGGAGAACCCTTCACCGATCATGATGCGCCGGGACCGTGACGACGCCCTTTCGGAAGTTATTGGTTTTGTTTTAATTCTGGGTGTTATTGCAATCGCCGTTTCACTGTACCTGACGTATTCTGTTCCTGTTCACGGTAGAGAGATGGAAATTGCTCATATGAATTATATAAAGGAGCAATTGATGGGAATGAAAGGTGATATCGATTCCCTGTGGATTAACAATAAGCCTGGGTTCCGTTTGTATAGGTCGGTTAACCTGGGTACTCAGGGAAGTAGCGCTCAAGGTGGTTTCATATCAATACCCTTGCTTACACCTCTCGGATCATCAGGAACTCTGGCGATTAATGAGAGGAACGATCGAATCAAAATAACCACAATACCTCTTCCTGCCAGACTGGAATCCCGGTCAGATACAATCCTTTATCCCGGGATACCAGCACTGCTCAACATAACACATACACCTGACCGATCGATATATATTGTCGACAATAAAGGCACTATCGGGATTACTATCGCTCAAACAACGAGTAACATTACAATAAGTACGACAAAAATGGGCGCTCCCGTCCTCTCAAACCTAACAATTGTAAATAACCCGCTTTCAGGACAAATATACCCTGTTAACCTTCTTGATGATTCATATGGCTTGAATAGTGGAATTAGCTATCCATTCTATCTTGAGATCAGTTCAGGAGCGGATACGGCTGGCTTTTCAATCCCAGGAAAATACGCACTTCAAGGTTTGCCTTTGGATTTACCTGTTGATCATGAGATGGGATCAGTGGAATACCGTTCGAAAAACAACTACTGGATATTCCAAGATTACTATTATCAGAATGGTGGTGTTTTTCTCAGGCAGGACGATGGTATGGCTGTAAAGGTCAATCCGGAAATATCTATCACGCAAAAGGAAGGGTATACCATTGTCAGCGTAGTAGACATCAGAATCAAGGAACCTCCTGGTATATCCCAGGTTTCCGGGACAGGTCCCGTTCAAGTAAGTCAAAGCATCGACCCTGTTCGTCATTCCGTAATCACTGACCTTGAGGAGGTTTCAATAATAGTTCAACCCTCCGGGAATGATGCTGCCACAGCAAATATGTGGTGTTCCGTGTTCGGGACTGTTCCAATCCCCCAATCTCCAACTAATGAAGCCCGATTAACTGTTTACGGAAACCAGGTAATTCTGGATTACATAGAGGTCCCAGTTTCTGTGACCCTGCAGTCAAATATTGCCATCTAAAATTGCAGGTTATGTGTGATGATTGTAAGAGAAGCTAGGTTCTTGTAGTGTTATGAACGACATGAAAAGTGGTTAAGTCTAGAAGATAACAGCAAAATGGAACAAAAACAAAAAGTAAAACGGGATTATGCTGCATCAGAAATGTTAGGATCGGTTCTCCTCATATCCCTGGTTGCAATAGCTGTAGCCATTGTCCTCGTCGTCGTTGTTTCACAACCAATAGCGGAAAAAGTGCCGAATATCAACCCCATCATTACCACATATGTTGAATCTGGACAGTCATACCTCAATATTACCCACAATGGAGGAGATCCTCTTAAAGAAACCGACTCGGT
Organism: uncultured Methanospirillaceae archaeon; assembly: GCA_949319355.1. Classification (GTDB taxonomy): domain Archaea; phylum Halobacteriota; class Methanomicrobia; order Methanomicrobiales; family Methanospirillaceae; genus KLAP105. Next base: position 17,420 of record CASGHA010000149.1, read on the forward strand.
CATACGGAACAGTGACGGAGTTGTCAGCGCTGGCATCTGGCTTCAGAAAGCAAACGGTGAAAAAATCGATTGGAATGGGCAGACTTGGACCATCGGCACTTCTCTTCTGATCCCTGAAGGACATACTCCTTCTTATCCCTCAATGGTTGCGGTTGTTTATAAGGGCGGAAGTTCGCAAAGGCTCCTTTTTGCCCAAGGTGCAGTTGGAGAAATAAAGCCGGTAACAACGACAACGACACAACCGGTAACAACGACAACGACACAGCCGGTAACAACGACGACGACACAGCCGGTTACTTCAACGCCCACCCCGGTAATAACTGGTGGAGATGTCTACCTCAATACCGACAAGGTTGGCTATATTCAGGCCGGAGGTTACATGCAGTTCCGGGTCACTGGAGGGAATCCATCGTATATTCTCATCGGAAACAAACGTATTACACTCAATAACGGGGAATTGGTGAAGCTGGAAATAGGAAGTGATGGCTCTGGTGAGATTTATATGAGTTCTGGAATGATCAGCACGTTCCAGTTTAATCGTGTGAGTCTGTATATAAACGGCCAATATGCTGCAACAGGTAATATCAATGATATTTACGTCGGAAATTCTGATTCATTCCGATCGACAATGACCCTTGTTGCTGAAGACCAGACCAAGTGGACCGACCTCAAGATCAACGGGAAATCGATAATCTACGGGGACTGGTCAGATCGTATCGTCTGCTACAATATTGGTCCGGATTCAACAGGCATTCTGAACCTTGATACCCGTAGTTCAACGAAGGGAAAAGTTTTCTTTGTGGGCAGTGCAACGAGCGTGACTTATTAAGAAAAGCGAAAGGCGGAAACCCGGATTTTTTATAATAATCTAAACCGGCTGGGCAGAGAATCACCCTCTCCCAGGCCCCGATACGCACCTTTCATCAGTACCTCCGTCCAACCTGAACTCTTCATGGAGGAATCGGCCGTCAAACGCAGTGTACTGGTCGCCGCCTCGCTCGCCTCATTCCTCGTCCCCTACACCACATCGTCCATAACTGTCGCACTTCCCGCTATCGGCGACCAGTTCCACCTCGACCCGGCCTCTCTCGGCTGGATCACGACGGCCTATATCTTTGCATGCGCCGTTTTCATCATCCCTGTCGGCCGGCTCGCGGATATACATGGCCGGAAACGATATTTCATCGCAGGGACCCTGATCTTCACCATAGGGTCAGCCCTGTGCGCACTCGCCCCTTCGGCAGACTGGCTCATCGCATTCCGGGTGTTCCAGGGCATCGGGGGCGCCTGCCTCTTTGCGACCTCGGTCGCCATCATCACCGACATTTTTCCCCCGGGCGAAAGGGGCCATGCCATCGGCCTCGTAACCGCTACCATTTATGGAGGGCTCTCGATCGGACCGTTCATCGGCGGGACGCTGACCCAGTACTTCGGGTGGCGGAGCATCTTCCTGGTCATCGTCCCGCTCGGGGCCGTCGCAATTGCCCTGACCTGCCGGCGGGTGCATGGTGAATGGAGGAACGAGTCAGGGAGGTTCGACATCGCCGGCGCCGGGATATACATGGGAATGGTTTTCTGCCTCATGCATGGCCTCACCATCCTCCCGTCGCCGGAGGGAGTCGTCTTTCGCTGTGCCGGTATCATGCTAACCCCGGCATTTACTCTGTGGGAGCGCCGGGCACGGTCGCCCCTGCTCACCCCAGGCCTGTTCCGGGAGAACATGACCTTTACCTTGTCCAACATCGCCGCGATGATCAATTACGGTGCCACCTTTGCCGTCGGTTTCCTCCTCTCCCTGTACTTCCAGTACGTACGGGCCTTTGACCCCCTGGTTACCGGGCTCATCCTTGTCTCACAGCCGGTTGTTCAGATGCTCCTGTCCCCTGCGGCCGGAAAACTGTCCGACACCGTTGAACCCCGTATTGTTGCTTCAACGGGCATGGCAGTCACAGCCGTCGGGCTCATACCTCTTGTCTTCATCTCCTCCGAAACCCCTCTCCCGGTAATCCTCGCGAGTCTCCTCCTCCTTGGAATTGGTTACGCCCTGTTCTCATCGCCCAACACAAACGCCATCATGTCCTCGGTCGACAGGAAATACCTCGGTATCGCGTCCGGCATGGTCGCGACCATGCGGACAATAGGAATGGTCGCCAGTGTTGCCGTGGCCATGATATCGTTCTCGGTTTTCATCGGGACCTCGGTCATGTCCCAGGCACTTACCGTCCCCTTCCTTGACAGCATCCGGGTTGCATTCATGGTGTTCACCCTGCTATGCCTTGTCGGCATCCTGGCAAGCTACAGCCGCGGGTCAGTCCGCCGGACCGGTCAGGAGACCGGGTGACAGCCCGGGTGGTTTTCGGCTGTCGCACCATGGGGCGCCCTTCTTCAAAAAAGGCTCGATTAACCTCTTTTTTGGTGTTCCGACCAGAAAGTTTATCGGGCTGTCGGCAAGAGCTGTGATAACAATCCTTAGGAGGCACAGACATGAAAAAGATCCATATTCTTGCAGTGGCAGTCGTCCTGGTAGCTGCCTTCCTCGTCGTTACGCCGTTATCGGCGGCGGTCTTCCAGAAAGGGACATCCTTCAAGTCGAACCTGTACGCCATGAACAAGACAGGGGGGACATCCTTCAAACCAATGCCAAGTGCATCCATCAAGCCGGTAACCACATCAACGCCCGTCCCGACTGCGACCACGAGTTTCCGGGAACGCTATGGCAGTGTCCTTAAGGCTGGTGCGAACCAGAAGGCAGTCAAACCCACCACCGGGTGGGTGAACATGACCCCGCTTCCCACCATGACCCCGACAAACCTCAACAACATATGGGGCGGACCAGTACCGGGTTCTGATTACTGGAACGTGAATCTCGTCGGCGGGTCGCTGCCAGGGACCGTTCCCGGAGACTCGGACTGGGGCGGAACGCTCACCGGGGGATCGGCAACGGGTAATCCAGGGCCGATGTTCGGCTGATACTCCTTATATACAAAAGCCCTTTTTTTGTATCGGACGCACCACAGGGAACACTTTCACCCCACGCCCGCTAAAATCTTCTCCCCTCTGCCAGGGAGATCACCGGGATGGACCTCTCCTGGCCTCACGGGATAGAACTTCCGGACCGGTCGCTGACGGTCGTCATAGGACCGCCGGCCGTTCCCATTACCGGGATCAACCAGTGCCGCGAACTCTCCCGGTACCCGTTTCTGTACGTCTGCAGCAATTTTTCCCGCATCCTCACCCATATCCACAGGACGGTCAGGTACTCGGTGCGCCGTGGTTTCACTCAGGACCAGGTGATGACCATCGTTGAAGAGTCAACAGAAACGGTTGTTTTCATTGAACATGACCCGTCCCTCTACGAGGATGACCGCCGGCTCGTCCGGGACATCGCGGTGCGGCTGCGGCAGCTCGCTGAGGCCCAGGCCATCGTCATCGTGTACTCCCCGGTGACCGATGTTTTCATCCGTCAGACCGCTTCACGGGCCCACCAGATCTATGCATTTCTTCCTTACGAACGGATCGTACCGCCACCGCGCCCGCTGTCAACCGGAAGGCCCGCCACCCGCTCCAGGCAGGCGACACTGCCGTCTTTCCTATTTGGGCCTGCTCGGGATCCCGTGGAGGGCGTCGATCTCGGCGGCGGCCTCCTCGAGGTCATCGAAGATCCGGTCTGCGTCCTTTCTGATCTCCCTGACAAGTGAACACAGGCTGTTTCCGCGGATGCATACCAGTTTTTTCCTGCGGAAAAGGATACCTGACTCGAGGAAATGCCGGACATGATGGTTTACCCGGGCCTCGGAGATCGCAAGATCGGCTGCAATCTCATCCACGGGGATGCCGGGTTCCCGTGCATACCGGCGGAGGAGCGTTGCGATGATTGCTGTAGCGACCCTTTCGGTATCTCTCCCGCTCCCGAACCCCATGCTGTTGCAGAACCACCGGAGGTCTTCTTCATGGTCCTCGAGGGGTGGTTTGTCCAGATGCCTGAGGATGATCTGACGGGTCATGAACTCTGCCTAGTCCGTTTGTCGGTGAACCATATCAATACTATCGATATGATGTATACATTTTACATATGATTATATAGAGATCAGCCATATATGTATGGCACTGGCCTGGTGCAGGAAGGCCGGTAGGAACTATCCATGCAGATCACTCCTATTGGACAACGTGTGTTGATTAAACCGGAGACACCTGAGGAGCGGACCAAGAGCGGGATCTATATCCCTGAATCCGCACAGGAGAAGAGAAAGGAGGGCAGGGTCATCGCTGCCGGGACCTACGATGACGGCAAGCCGCTTCCCCTGAAGGCCGGGGACAGGGTCCTGTATGGCGGTTACAGCTCTGAAAAGTTTGAATTTGACGGCGAAAGCCTTGTTTTCGTGGAATTCAAGGATATCCTCGCCAAGGTCGAGTGAGGTTACACCATGGCATCAAAACAGATAATGTTCGATGAGGAGGCACGAAAAGCGCTCCTTGCCGGCGTCAACAAGGTTGCAGACACGGTCAAGATTACCCTCGGCCCGAAGGGAAGGTACGTGGTCATCGACAAGCCCACCAATCCCATCGTGACGAACGACGGTGTGACTATTGCAAAGGAGATCTCGCTCCTCGATAAGTTCGAGAACATGGGCGCGAAACTCGTCAAGGAGGTAGCTTCGAAGACCCAGGACAAGACCGGTGATGGGACAACTACGGCAACGCTGCTTGCCCAGGCGATGATCACCGAGGGACTGAAGAACATTTCGTCGGGCGCAAACCCGATTGCCATCAAGCGGGGTATTGATGCAGCCGTTGCAAAGGTCGTCGGGTACATCGGTTCGACCAGCTCGCCTGTCAGGGACAAGGACAAGATCGAGCAGGTCGCGACGATATCAGCAAACAACGACGAAGAAATCGGGACGCTTATCACCGAGGCGATGGAGAAGGTCGGATACAACGGCCTCATCAGTGTCGAGGACGCAAAAAGCCTTGAGACGAGTCTCGATGTCGTCAAGGGCATGCAGGTCGACCGCGGTTTCATCTCGCCCTACATGGTGACCGACAATGAAAAG
>CASGHA010000150.1 GCA_949319355.1 uncultured Methanospirillaceae archaeon
CAACAGCCCGATGGACCCGCAGGCCAGCAGGGTTGTCAGACAGGTATAACCCGGCGCCCTTGTGGTCGGGACAGGGCTCGTTGCGGGCGGGATGGTTGTTGGTACGGTTGTAGGCACGGTTGTGGCTGTTGTTACCTCTGCTGGTGCAGCAGTTGCCGGGAGTGTGGTCGAGGAGACGGTTGCATTTGGCGATTTGGTTGTTAAAGGCGTTCCAGCTCCCGAAGGGCGTGTCACGGCGGTTGTCGGGGTGACGGTTGTCCCGACTGTGGTTGCCTTAATTGAAGGATTCACACTCGAGACCTCCAGCTGGCCAGTTCCTTCCCGTGAGGTGACGGTCTTGCCTACGGCATAGTTGTTGGTGTCGATACTGTTTGCCGTGGCATCTGCCCATATGGTATAGGTGCCACCCTTGTAAGCGCTGTTTCCGGTGTCCCAGGCAAAATCGGTCTCATAAGGCGAGGAAGAGACCGGCAGGTCCTCAAGAGAATGAACCCCGCCTCCGGCTACATAAACCGCAGTCAGCCTCGCCCCATCGGGTGTCCGTATGTAAATGGTCACCGGCGTACCGGAAACACCCGGACGCTTGTTCATCTCGACCATGTTCGTCTCAATCCTGAACGAGACCTGGTCCCCACGCGGGACCCACTTTCCGGTCGCGTCGAAGTCCCGGGAGTCGTCGATCATCTTCAGGCTGATAGACGGTTCCTTCACGTAAAAGACGAGTTTCTTCCCGGAAGTGGTAAACCATGGGCCCGTATAGCCTGAAAACGAAGCAGGGGATATGTAGAACCACTCGGGATCTGAAACGGTTATCTTCTGCTGGGCAGGTGTCGTTCCCGGGGTCCCGGTCGGTCCCCACCAGCCTATCTCGTCCCCTGCGACAACCCCGGTCGCCCTGATGTCAAGCCCTTCCTCACCGATGAAAACCGTCCCTCCTGCCGGGACGTTCCAGATGTCCGCGTATATCGGCATGGCAAGCAGAATGAGTGCCCCGGTCACTCCTGCAACGAGCATCCATGGTCCTGATTTCATGGAGAGAGTTCTGGATAAGAGAGGAAAAGTAGTTTCCTCATGAGGGCAGGAGCGAGGTGATCGCGTGCCAGAGGTTTGAGAGCCCCTGGGAGATAACGACGGCCGGGTCCACCCCAAGCATCGGGAAGATGAAAAAGAAGTATACAAAGGTCCCTATCGTGCTGCCGACGTTTGCAAGCGCTGCCACGATGACCACTTTGAACAGCGGGATGTGCCACATCTCACTAAGGCTCTCTGCCGCGAATATCCGTTTGAAATCAGCAGGCGAGGGTTTCCGGATTTTTGCCTCCACGATGGCGGAGAACCACCCTGCCGCGATCAGGGGGTTGAGGGCGGTGTACCAGGAAACGGCGAAACCGGTCAGGGCGGATAGCGGGTGGCCCCCTGCCGCCAGGGTGAAAACGGCGGTGAACACACCATGGATGAGCACCCAGTAGAGCAGGGCCCAGAGGAGGACATCGAGGCCGACCCCTGAGAAAGCGATGGTGATAATCATGAACGCGAAGAAACCGACGACGACGACCTCGAACAACCGCATCCAGGGAAACGGCTTTATCGGGGCGGTCAACGGGGCCTCAGGGGGAAGGTCGCCAGGGGTACTGAGGTAACGGTTTATCCCGGTCACATGGCCGGCCCCGACAACAGCCAGGATCCTGCCTTCAGGCCCGGCCTGTCCGGCAAGCCTGACCAGCTGGTGGCCCATGTAGGCATCGCGTTCGTCGATGAGGGCACGGGCACCACGGGGAGAGAACTTCCGGAACTCGTCAAGTGCGTCAGAAACGACGTCCTCGTGGGTCAGGGAGTCGATATCGATCTCCTGGCCTCCGTCGATCATAATTACCGACCTGCCGAGGGCATAGATCATCTTGAGTTTCTCGATGACTGACATTGAACGCCAGAACCGCTGGAGGGTGATCCTGATATCCCGGTCTATCAGGGCGAGCGGGATCTCCCGCTCCTCGGCCATCGCCACGGCGGCCTTCATCTCTGCTCCTGGTTCAACCCCGACGTCCATCCCGATTTTTCTCTGGAGGTATGCGAGGATCCACTGGATGAGCATCTGGGTGAAGTTTCCGGATTCGATGACCTGGTCAACCGATGCGGGTTCCTGCTGTTGTTTTTTCAGGGCGTTGTACCGTCCGGGATCGAGCTCCACCGCAATTATGTCGGGTTTGAACTCTTCTATCGCCTGGTTTACCTCGTCAATGCTCTTCTGTGAGACGTGTGCCGTCCCCACCAGGCGGACCTCACCCATGGAGGACCCTCACCCCTGTGCTATCAATGAGCACCCTTGAATTATCTGGCAAAGTAATCATGTTGAGAACTTCCCTTATTGCATTGGCCTCCGCATCCTCCTCGCAAAGCCTTCGGACCAGTCCGAATGCCAGGGTGAGTGCGGAACCCCGGGTCATCCGCCTGCCTGTTCCAGGGCAGAGGTCGCAGGACGGTCCTTCGTAAGAAATGGAAAAGGGGTATGTCCGGCATATCCATGGCCTGAAATGGTATATCGAACAGCCGTTGCCGTTATAAAAACAACAATGCCCGTCTTTTCTACGAAGCGACCAGCCGAAGGTACCTTCGGTACCCCTGCCAAGAGGGACTGTTTCATGGTATGGTGTGGCAAAGGACTCGCGTGGCTGTGTAACTGCAGCCTCGATGCGCCGCAGTTCCAGGTCGGAGAGAAACACGGCCCAGCGTTCTTCCCCGTCATCACGGCAGCACGAACCGCACCCCCTGCATGAGAAACCGGTTCTTTCCAGGTATCCTGCAATCTGGAGGACGTCCACGCCGCCCCGGACCCGTTCATGCTTCATCGCGGCAGATCCGGTTAAAGTTTTCGTACACCCTGCGACCATCGACACTATGGCTCACCTCCGGGTGCCACTGGAGGCCGTATATCTTCCTTTTCGTGTCCGCCATGGCCTCGATGGCACAGATACCCGATGAGGCAAGGGAGCTGAAACCGTCAGGGAGCCGCGTCACTTCATCTGCATGGGATGCCCAGACATGGATTGTCTCCGGGTAACCGGAAAGGATAGCGTCATGTTCGGATATCCCGACATCTACAGCCCCGTAACCTCCTGCTTTTCCCGGGCGGACCTCGCCTCCGAGGGCCGAGGCGATGATGTGGTGGCCGAGACAGATCCCGAGGACCGGGATGCCAAGACCGAGGTATTCACTGCAGTTCCCCTTCCTTCCGATATCGGGGCCTCCCCCAAGGATGATACCCCGGCACTCCACGGCGAGGGTCCCGGGAGGGGTCGAGTTCGGGACCATCCGTGCTTCAATGTCGAGGTCCCTGAGCATTCTCAGGATAAGATGGTTGAACTGGCCGAAATTATTGATGACATAGAGGGGCCGCATCTCCTTAAGCGTTTATTTGTTTCTATGTCATTAATGCTGTCAGGCCGCCCTGATACCGTTTCAGGTATAACTGCTCACCGATTCAAAGACTTTTGACCGTATTTCGTCAGCATGGTGGCCCATCAGGTTTGCGAGGAACATGGAACCCCCTGCTCCCATTCCCTCCTTCACCTCGCCGATGCAGTACCTTGCGAGGCCTGAATGCCCGAGTTCGCCAAAACCCGGGTCTACGTACAGGACGCGGCACCCTACCGCACGGGCGATCTCCGGTACATTCGCGGAACGGTCGTCATGCACGTAACGGGTCGTGACGATTTCAGGAGGGTCGATACCGAGAGCCCTGACCGATGCCGCGACGGCCAGCATCTGGGTGCCCCCGGCGAGGACCATTCTCCCACCGAAGGTCGAGGCAATCCCTGCCGCAACGGGCATCATCGGGTCACCGGCAGCCCTGAGGACATCTAAGGATCCGGTGACCCCTTCCTTCTCGAGACGGGCGAGGACGACCCGGCTCACCTCCTCCTTGATGCCCACGGGGTTCCGTGCAAAGCTGCTGCTGACCCGGGCATCAACGCCAAACGCCCTGAGAACGCACAGGGCAGTGGTCGTGCCCCCGGGTACGCACTCGCCGAGGACAAAGAGGTCAGTGTGCTGTGACAGAAACCTGCCCAGCCACTGGCCTTCCTCAAAAAGATGCCGGGCTCCCGGGACCGCGTCTCCAGTCCGGGGATCGTTTCCGGGTGTACCCCTCACATCGACCGTTGGCACGGTCGGTGGGTGGACCAGCCCTGCATTAATGAAAAGAGGGTTAATCCCGGTCAGTTCCATCATGGCCCTGGTAATCGTAGCCGGAGTCGGGCACCCGGTAGGGGTGTTTGGCCGTACCGGATGGCTTGTGATTTTCCCCCTGATGATCAATTCAGAGTCCAGGACAGGAGTCAGAAGAGTCATTTCCGGGTTGGGACCCGCCCCGGACAGCCCGGGGATGGTTGAGAGGAGGGTATTGGCGAGGACGGCACCAAACAGGGGACGTTTTGGCGGTTCCCCGGGTGTCCCTGAAAGAAAGGACATTGATATATCAGTATAGTGTAAGCCCGGGGCCGGACATCAAGATATCCACCCCTCGCGTATGGGACAACCCGGTAGGATTATCGAGGGCAGGGGGAGACAGGTACAGCAGGGGTGTGAAAGGACCGATGTGGGCGGATCCGGTACGGGCGATGCTACAGTTCACCACCATCCTCCCTCTTGGAAAACCGGCACCGTTTGAAGCATTCTGTCGGCATTCCTACACCTATCCGCTGGCCGGGTATGTTACCGGGGGGATAGCAGCGGCAATACTCCTTTTTTTCCCTGAAAAACCGCTGATAGGGGCGGTCCTTGGGTTAGCAGCTGTGCTCATCCTTTCAGGCTGCAACCATTTCGACGGTCTCCTTGACCTCGGGGATGGCCTCATGGCCCATGGCGACAGGGAACGACGGGTGAAAGCACTCACTGACCGGACAATAGGGGCCGGCGGCGTTTCTGCCGGTATCATTACAGTCGCCCTGGCGATCGCCGGACTCGCGTCCTGTCCCTTCCCTGCATTTGCTATCCTTGCCGGAGAGGTCGCCGGCAGGTTCTCGATGGCGTTCCTCTCAGCATACGGCAGGCCCTTTTCGGAGGGGATCCACGCCTGCGTCCACCGGTTCGCACGTCCGCAGTTCGGCCTTTATGCCTTTGTTCTGTGTCTCCCGCTGCTGTTGTTCCGCTACCTTTTCCACGTTACCCCTTTCTTTGTCCTGGCAGTTTTCATTGTCATGCTCGTCGTCCCCTGCGGAATGCTCCTCCTCGGGCGAAAGATGTTCGGCGGGGTGAATGGTGACGTCACCGGTGCATCATGCGAGATCACCCGGGCAATCGTACTTGTCGTAGCAGCTATGGTGAGCTGATCAACGGTTTTTTTGCCACAGTCCGCTGATATACCAGCCGATGATCAAGGACACGGGCATTCACATGAAGGGGGGTGTCATAACCGAGCTGGACTACGACTTCTGCACGGTCAGGACACGGGTCCCTGCCGGGAACCTGACCCCTGCACAGTTACGCGGACTGGCGGATATCGCCGACGCATATGGAAAAGGATACATCCATGTCACTACCCGGCAGACGGTGGAGATCCCTCACGTGGACCCGGCCCGGCTCGAAGTCCTGGCGCGGGACCTCGCGTCAAACAATACCCCGATAGGGTCTGAAAAAGATGAAATTGTCAATGTCGTCTGCTGTCCCGGAAATGAACGCTGTAAATACGCAAATATCGACACGATCACCCTGGCCCGGGAACTGGACGCCCGCCTCTTTGGCAGGGAGATGCCGGTCAAGATACGGATCTCCCTTTCAGGCTGTCCCAATGCATGCACGAGCCCGATGCTGAATGAAATCGGGATCATTGGCATCCGTGAACCGATCAGGACCGCCGGGCTGTGCACCGGGTGCGGCACCTGCATGGAATACTGCAGGGAGGACGCTATCAGGATAAGAAACGGCATCTCCGTCCTGGACACGGAACGTTGCATGAAATGTGGCAACTGCCTTATCTCATGTCCTTTCGGGACGTTGAAAACAAAGGGCCGTCAGTACCTCGTGACGGTCGGTGGCCGGCGGGGCCGTCACCCGAAGGTTGGCAGGAAGCTCGCGGTCCTCGACGACGATACGACGGTTATCGAAATTGTTGAGAAAATAGTCCAGTGGGTTTACCGGCGCGCATGGTCGGGAAGGCTCCTGTCCGACCAGCTCGACGACATCAGGTTCGATGCGTTCCGCGATGAAGTCCTCGCAGGTTTGGAGAAGCAAAAGGAAGACGGACCGGGAATCAGCGCTTAGCCTGCTCCCTGGACCAGTGCCTTGACCGGAAGCCCTCGCCACGGTCGTCGTCACAGTCAATGCCCGATGCCGTCGTCATCAGGGTATTGAACATCATCTGGGCATTCATGAGTTCCTCGTCCGAGGAGACTCCTTTCGTTATGTTTTTTGACGCCTGCTCCTGGGGTGGCGGGAAAACCCTCGCACCAACCCGTATGCCCCTGCAATGGATGCAGTAGGCGCACCTGACATGCGTTGAAACCTCCCCGTCATCACAGGTAACGGTCGCCCGGTCGCTGCCTTCAGCACGGTGAATCGCAAGAGTCTTCATGATAGAATAGAATATTCATGGGGAAACGATATCACTTTGATGGTTTTTTTTGCAGAATCTGGCTGTTACCGCCGAAATGGTCATCGAAACGATTAATATAGAATACTTTCCAATATGTAATACTCGCATAAATAGGCTGTGCTGAACAGTCGTTATGCTGCGGAGGTTTTAGCGTACAATGGCAGCTGAGAAGCCCCACATGAATCTTGCCGTCATCGGACACATCGACCACGGTAAGTCCACCACTGTCGGAAGACTGATGTTTGAAACCGGGACCGTTCCCGCCCACATCATTGAGGGATACAGGAAGGAAGCGGAATCGAAAGGCAAGGCGACCTTCGAGTTCGCATGGGTCATGGACAACCTCAAGGAGGAACGTGAACGTGGTATCACCATCGATATTGCGCACAAGCGGTTCGACACCCCCAAGTTCTACTTCACCGTCGTCGACTGCCCGGGTCACCGTGACTTCGTCAAGAACATGATCACCGGTGCCTCCCAGGCCGATGCCGCGGTCCTCGTGGTCGCCGCACCCGATGGTGTCATGGAGCAGACCAAGGAGCACGTATTCCTTGCACGTACCCTTGGGATCAACCAGCTCATCATCGCGGTAAACAAGATGGATGCCGTCAAGTATGATGAGAAGCGGTACAAGGAAGTAAAGGAAGCCGTATCGGCGCTTATGAAGATGGTCGGCTACAAGGCAGAAGAGACACACTTCATCCCGATCAGCTCACTTGCAGGTGTCAACATCGCAAAGAAGTCGACTGAAACCCCGTGGTACACCGGTCCGACACTCCTCGAAGCCCTTGACACGCTGAAAGAGCCTGAAAAACCAACTGACAAGCCTCTCCGCGTCCCGCTCCAGGACGTCTACTCGATCAGCGGTATCGGGACGGTCCCGGTCGGCAGGGTCGAGACCGGTATCATGAAGAAGGGGATGAAGGTCGCCTTCATGCCGGCCAACAAGGAAGGGGAAATCAAGTCCATCGAGATGCACCACGAGGAAATCCCCCAGGCGCTTCCCGGAGACAACATCGGGTTCAACGTCCGTGGTGTCGGGAAGGACGACATCCGCAGGGGCGATGTCTGTGGTCCCGCTGATGCACCCCCCTCGGTCGCAGACGAGTTCACGGCCCAGATCGTCGTGCTCCAGCACCCAAGCGCAATTACCGTGGGATACACGCCGGTCTTCCACTGCCACACGAGCCAGATAGCCTGCACGTTCATGGAACTCCAGAAGAAGATGGACCCGCGGAGCGGCCAGACCAAGGAGGAGAACCCGACGTTCCTGAAGACCGGGGATGCAGCAATCGTCCTTATCAAGCCGACAAAGCCGATGGTCATCGAAAACGTGAAGGAACTCCCGCAGCTCGGTCGCTTTGCCATACGGGATATGGGGTCCACGATTGCAGCGGGCATGTGTATCGGACTCAAGCCCAAGCAGATGAGATAAGTCCTGACCGGTGGTACTGATGCAGAAAGCCAGAATACGCCTTACAGGTACGGATTACAAGAAGGTCGAGATGGTCTGCGACCGGATACGTGAGATTGCGGAACGCACTGGTGTGAATCTGGCTGGCCCTATACCATTACCCACGCAGCGCCTCGTTATACCCATCCGGAAAAGTCCGGACGGTGAAGGGACCGCAACCTGGGACCGCTGGCAGATGCGGGTCCATAAACGCCTTATCGATATTGATGCGGACGAGCGAGCCTTAAGGCAGCTCATGCGCACCCAGGTCCCGAAAGATATCGGCATCGAGATCGTCCTCGAGAGCTGACAGGGGGTCAGTGCAGCTTGCCTGCCCCTACCATTTTTAGCCGGATAAAGGACAATTTATCCGTAGAACGGCTTTTTATCCTGATATTTCTCTTAACGCTGTTTCTGAGATTCTTCGCCCTCGACCTGAAACTGTTCCACCACGACGAGGCCATCCACGCCTGGTTCTCGTACGAGATCCTGACCGGCGGCAATTATACGTACGACCCGATGTACCACGGGCCATTCCTCTATTATGCCACGACGGCGATGTTCTCCCTGTTCGGTGACACCGACCTCGTGGGGAGGG
>CASGHA010000151.1 GCA_949319355.1 uncultured Methanospirillaceae archaeon
AAAGGAGTCCGGTGCCTGCGTATCCCGGTGACCCGGATGAAAAATGCTGAGTCTGGAAAAAAAGGATGAAATCCTTCAGATATACCGTGCCTTCTTAGAAAGAAGCCGTGGAGTGTAGAGTGGCCGCCAGGGCCTTCCCGCAAGGTCCCGGGTTACCATCACGGCCAGGTCTTCTGAGGAAATTTCCTGCTTGAAAGGCTTGTTGGGTTTCGAAAGACTCCTTATCGTAACCGTCAGAGTCTCTTTCGCGACTTCGTCATCACCAATGACCACGACGTAGGGCACCCACTCCATCCCGGCTTCGCGGACCTTTTTCCCCACGCTTTCATCCCGGTCATCGAGGTCTGTCCTGATGTTTCTTCCATTGAGCAGGGTCATGACCTCATCGGCTTTCCCGAGGTGCCGCTCGGCCACCGGGATGACCCTGACCTGGGTAGGTGAGAGCCATGTCGGGAGGTGGGCTACCTCCTGGTGAGCAGTGTTTTCAAGCATCGCACAGATCACCCGCTCAACACTTCCGGTGGGAGAGCAGTGAAGGATCGGGGGGTGGACTTCCTCACCGTCCCGGTGGTACCTGATATTAAACCGCTTCGAGCTTTCGACATCGATCTGGACGGTCGGATTTTCAATAGGTCTCCCCTGGCCGTCTATGGCGGCAAGGTCTATCTTCGCGACCCAGTAGTGGACCCTGTCGCTGAGGATCTCGATGAGTACGGGCTGACCGGATGCCGCTACGATCTTCTCGACCCAGGGCCTGTACTCATCAAAGAAGTCCTTCGTGCAGCGGAATGCGGCAACGAGCCCTGTGCCGAAATCGATTCCGGTCTGCCACCCCATGGCAAGCTGCTCCTCGAAACAGGTGAGCGCTTCAGACATGTCAAGGCAAAGGGTGTGCATATCAGGCATTGTGAAGGCCCGGAGCCGCTTCAGACCGATAACCTCGCCTTTCTGCTCGTGGCGGAAGGAGTATGTTGAAAGTTCATACATCTTGAGAGGGAGCGTATTCGGGGAGATATGCATGTCCCGCATGATGGAGAACATCCCGAAACAGGCTGCAAAACGGAGCATCATGCTGCGGTTTCCGCTTCTGAACCGGTATTGGCGTTCGCCGAACTTGTCGGCATGCTCATAAATGGCCCTGTCCCCGAGGTCGTACATGACCGGTGTCTCAACCGGGGTGGCCCCATATGGCAGCAGGATGCTCTGGACATAATCAGCCAGGAGGTCTCGTATCAGCTTCCCTCTCGGCATCCACCTGAGATGTCCCACGTCACTGACCGGTTCATAATCGACGAGCTCCTTGGCACGCATGAGGTCGACATGGATGGGCTCTCCTCCGGCTGTTGATGAGGGCTCTCCGGTCTCTTTCCTGACCAGACAGCCAAAGGGTGAGTCCCCAAGGTACTCATGGTAGTCATGCCGGGCACCGTCAGGGGTCATTACGAAGAAATCGTGTGTGACCTCCTTCTTCGGTGCGGCCAGGGTCTCTCCATCTCCACCGGCAACGATGGTCTTTGAGAGTTCCGAGAGCGGGTGACCCTTGCACGCGAGCGTAAAGGACTTGTACCAGCCAAACGGGGCACGCTTGACAGTCAGTTTTTCTGACAGCAAGGCATTTTCCAGGGATTTCAGAGTATCGACGGCAAACTCGGGTGTTGAGAGGTCGCTGCTTAAATGGGCGTACGGATAGATCATCACCCTGTCGGTCCCTACCTGTCCGGTTGTCTTCAGGATCTCCGACACCGTCTGCCTGACGACATCGGCCTGGTCATCTTCGTCTGCAGATTCCACCGCACAGAAGACAACGAGGGCATCTTCGAGCGAGTCCTTGCCCTGGATGGTGTCCTCCGCCATTTTTGTTTTCTTTTTGGGCTCGTATTCAATAAAATCCGAATGTATCAAAAGAAGCCGCATGTTTTATCTCCGCGAAACGGTCCGTTAAACTCCTAACGTATCTGTATTCAAAAGGTATATAGCCTTCAGGCATTTCCAGGTGAATTTTCATAATACCGTGATAAAGTCGCCTGTCGCTGGTCCATATACTTGGCATCCTTTTTCATATTATAAGGCCGGTCTGCACGCTCCGTCGTGTAGAACACCAGCTGGCCGATTGCCATGCCGGCATGAATGCGCACAGGGCGGTGGTTGACATTGCACATCTCCAGGGTGATGGTGCCCCTGAAACCGGCATCGATCCAGCCTCCTGTCTGGTGGAGTTCTATACCAAGACGTGCAATACTGCTTTTACCCTCTATACTGGCTACGATGTTGTCGGGGAGCTCGATGACCTCGAGAGTTTCCGCAAGGAGAAAGCAACCGGGCGCCAGGTCGATGAAATCTGCTGTCACCTCGTCCGTCCCGGCAGTGACCGTCTCCCGGTTGTAGGGATCGATTACGTCCTGGCTCTCCAGGTACCACACGAAATGGTTTCCAAGCCTGATATCAAGTGAGTTCGGCTGGATGAGGGTCGCATCAAACGGTTCGATCCTGATAAAACCCCGCTGTATCCGGTCGGCAATCTGCCAGTCGACGAGGATCATACACTGTGAATATGGGCGGACGGAACCATTACAGCTTTCGACGGAGGTGGTTTTCCGAACGCCGGAGAAGACCATGAAGCGTGCTTGCCTCTCTCGTCGTCAGGCCAGCCCGGCCGAGGATACGCCGGATCATGACCATCGTCAGGGGACGTTTGAAGAACGGGTGCTCGATCTGGTCAAGGTACTGGTCCACGTGACGGTAGAGGTGGTCCATCTCGAAGGCCGAAGCGAGGTTGTAGGTCCCGCGGGGAAGGTCGGCGAGTTCATAACAGATGATCCCGACAGCATGGGAGATATTGAGAATCGGGTACTCCGGCGATGCCGGAATGGTGCAGAGGAGGTCTGAACGCTCCACTTCAGTGTTGTTAAGTCCCCAGTTTTCTCTCCCAAAGAGGATGGACACCCTGCCACAATAGTCCCTGATGCGCTCCCGCAGTTCCTTGGGAGAATAATACGGCACCCTCATCGGGTGGCAGACGCTTTTTGCTACCGTTCCGGTTGTCGCCACGACAAGGTCGCTTCGTGCAAACACCTCGGGAAGACTGCAGCGCTCCGCACCGAGGAGGAGTTCCCGCGCATGGGATGCCCGGGAGATACCTTCATCACCGATGCTGCAGGGGTTGACCAGGACAAGGTTGGAAAACCCGAAATTTTTCATGACCCTTGCGACGAAACCGCAATTGCCCTCGTACATCGGTTCTACGAGGACAATGTCAATCCTGGGCATCTGAAAAGGAAAATTATGATACGGCCTGGACGGTCGCCCGGAGGACGCCTGCCCCCTGTTCATAAATGGCATTACCTACCACGATAGTATCGGCATATCTGGCCATTTCTGCAGCTTTTTCCGGGGAGTTGATGCCCCCGCCATAATAGAGTACCGAATCCTCGATGGCACGCGATGCCTCCTGTACGACTGACGGGTCCCCGTACATGCCGCTGTACTCAAGATAGACGATAGGAAAACGGAAGTACCGGTCTGCAACGGTCGTGAACCCGGCAACCTCCTTCGCAGTCAGGGAACAGGTGGCTTTCGTGACCTTTCCGACAGATGAATCGGGGTTGAGGACGATATATGCCTCGGGGACCACCCTGTCCCAGTCCACTGTCTGACTCATGACCCACAGGTGGTGTTTTCCGACAATCCACCTGACATCGGTCGTGTTCATGACACTGGGGACAAAGAGATAATCGATGTCCCTGAACAGGACCGCTTCGGGACCTGCGGGCTCGATAACGAGAGGGAGCCCGTAGTCCTTTACCCTGATGAGGAGGGCCTCCATGTTCTCCCTGGTGATGTTCAGCGTCCCTGAAAGCATCAGGGCATCTGTCCCGCTCGATGCAATCTCATCGATATCGTTTGGTTTAAGTATCCGGTCAGGGTCCAGTTTCGTGACATGGACCCAGTTCTTCCAGTGTCCCCGAACATGTGTCATGGTAGTGTCACCCGGTCATGGCGAATCTGCAGCCGCCTTTTTAAACTGCCTGATTCTTTTTTCTGCAATACCGCTTTTTTCAGCGAGCGCCCCGGCATCCGCGGCAATGAGGCCCTTCCTGTCAGTGATACCGGCGTTGATCAGTCTCCCGGCGGTTATCGTGCCGATACCCGGAACGGAACGGATATCAGGGTCCCACCTTGATGACGCCGGTGTGCTGTTGTCCTGCCCTGATGACTCAGCCAGGAACTGCTGGAGCCTGCGGAGATGTTTTTTCACGGTATCAGTGCTGAGTCCCGTCCGGTCTGATATTTCCAGAGGGTCAGCAGATGAAAATGAAACAGGGTCAAGGAGCCCCGCTTCAAGGTATTTTTTAATGCTGATCGCAGGAATACCACTTGCTTTCAGGGTACCATGGGCCATCAGCTTCCTTGCCTCGCCAATAAGGTGGGAAGCTTCAGTCTCAGTCGCTCCCGTTCCGCGTATGGTCGCAACACTTGCCCGGGAAAGGGAACTGATCTCCTTTATCCCGGTTTCCTCCATCTTTTTGATTAGTTTTCCGGGGCTCCTGCCTTTTCGGGGGATAATGTGTTTTCTCACAAATTTCTTGAATTCTGACCTGCGTTTCAGTGTTTCGAGCGTGGCCGCTGCATCGGCCTGGATGGTAGCCGCCTCGGACATGCTTACGCCGAGGACAGAGACAATCCGGTCGGTCGGGACGTGGACCACTTCATAGGCACTGTAGATATGGGACGCATGGAGCTGGTCCACCTGCTCTGACGAGAGGGAGGGGACCTCAAGGAGGTTCTTCCTGTTCGTGGACATGTGCTGGCAGAGAGGACAGCCAAGGTCCCAGGGTCTGGCCCCTTTCCGTACAAGGCTAACATGGTGTAGCTGGTGTTCAGCGCAGACCGGGTCTGTCCGGACTGCATACCCCCACTGAGTCCCGGGAAGGGAGATGTTGAAGGTACATTCAGGGTACCCGTTGCAGCCGATGAACTGGCTCATGCCCCTCAAGTGGCGGATCCGGAGGTCTGAACCGCATGCAGGGCAGGGACCAACCGTCAGTTCCTCGTCGGTCCTGCCCATGATCTCCTCGCCGATCTGGTCAGCGTGGGCTTCCAGCTGGTCGAAGACCTGGTGGAGCATCTGCCTGGACTCGTCAATGACCCCGTCACGGTTCCGCTTTTTTTCCTTGATGTTGGTCATGTGCTGTTCAAGGGTCTGTGTCATCTCCGGTCGCGTGATAGTGTCGGCATGGTGCTCGAGAGACTCTATGACCGCCCTCCCGACAAGCGTGGGCCGGAGAGGGTTTCCCTCGATATATTTCCGGGATATGAGCTTCGCGATGACCTCGTGCCTGGTGCTTTTCGTGCCGAGGCCCAGCTCTTCCATGGTGAGGATCAGCCGGCTCTGGGTGAACCGGGGAGGGGCTTCGGTCTCCTTTTCGGCAAAATCAACCCTGACCAGGGGGAGCTCTTCCCCAGTTGAGAATACCGGGAGTACGGTCTCCTTTGCCTTGCTGTAGGGGTAGACTGCCCTCCACCCTGACCGGAGCAACCTGCTTCCGGTTATCGAATAGGGTTCACCAGACGCATCAAGACTGACCTTTACCGTGGCCCACTCTGCATCAGGGGAAAGTGTGGCAAGGAACCTCCGTACGACCAGTTCATAAACCGCAAAGCGGTCCTCCCCAAGTTCCTCCACGGTTGCAGGCCCGGCCGGGTGGATGGGCGGGTGGTCGGTGCTCGTCTTTTTTCCGGAGGTCGGCACTTTACGACGGTTTGCCATGACATGCGCGACGTCCTTCGAAAAGGGCGTCTTTGAAAGCATTCCAAGGATACCCCCAATATCCAGGCTCTTTGGATATACCGTGTTGTCGGTCCTCGGATAGGAGATAAAACCGTTCATGTAGAGGTCTTCTGCAAGCCGCATGGCTTCAGCGGCAGAAAACCCGATCCGTCCGGCAGCGACGATGAACGATGTCGTATCAAACGGGGTCGGCGCCCGGTCAATCCTGGTCCCCTCCCTGATGTCAGTGACATGGACCGGAGATTTCGTACGGTCACGTGCGAGTTGCGCTTCTGCGCGGCTGGTGAAACGTCCGTGGGCATGACGGGCTTCAAGAGGGTTTCTTTCCTTTTCCGTCAGGAGGGAAAGCTCGAAATACTGCTCGGGAACGAAGGCTTCTATCTCCTTTTCCCTATCGACGATCATCGCGAGCGTGGGGGACTGAACCCTCCCGACTGACAGAATATTCGCTCCACCCCTCCGTGCAGTCAGACTGATAAACCGGGTGAGGGAAGCGCCCCAGATGAGGTCGATCATCTGACGGGCCTCGCCGGCTGCAGCAAGGTCAAAATCTATGCCGGTCGGGTGGGAGAATGCAGACATAATCTCATCGGGGGTTATGGCGCTGAACCGGGCACGGTCTACAGGTACCTGCCG
>CASGHA010000152.1 GCA_949319355.1 uncultured Methanospirillaceae archaeon
AGGACATTCCATTCCGAAGCCTGCAGGAGATGGAGAACAGACATGACCCATAAGGATTCAGACGATATCATTCTTACCGGGATTGCTGATGCGGCTGGACGTCTGATGCGCGGCGCAGACCCGGCATTGCTTCCTCCTGGCGGTATCAGGATCGGTTTCTGCCGTAAAGGGCCTCTGGAAGCTTCTGATGTAGCGGCCGGTTTTACTGCCCCGGACAGCAGGCCTGGGCTCCCTGCAGACGGCCTGCGGCCTGCTGCGTTTGGGTCTGATGTGGATATCGCCAGGGCGCTCATAACCATCGCGAGGTTCGACCGGGAGATTAGGGCAATTGGTATGATGTCTTTTTCAAGGGATCTGCTGGAGTCCTGTGAAGAATTGTTGTATGAAACGGCGGGATTTGACACCGGCCACGTTCCCCGGGGCATCAGTACTATGGACTGGGGAGTGGCCTCGTGCTGTAAAGATGGTATTCCAGACGTAATTTATGACAGAGGCACTCATGATACCCCGGGTTTCCTGCGTTTTCTCGGAGAGGACCCTGCGGAAGTCGCAACGAAGATTCTTAAGGCCATAGCGCGCATTCATACTACACCTCTGTAACGGAAGGGAACACATGGGTATCAAACCGACGTATATCAAATCCATTGGGACAGACATCATCAAGAACTACGATGACCGGTATTCAACCGATTTCAACGACAACAAGGCGCTGACCCAGGAAATAACAACGATCGAGAGCAAGCGGGTAAGGAACCGGGTAGCCGGCTATATTACCAGAAAACTAAATACCGGAAAGCGGAAATAACCCTATTCATGTTCAAGGGCGTTATCCCCGCAATCATTACTCCTTTTTTAAGAAATCCGTCAATGGACCTTGACACAGAAGGGTTGAGATCCAACATCAGACGGCTGGTGGACTCGGGAATTCACGGCATTGTCCCCTGTGGGTCGACAGGTGAATCGGCCACCCTGAGTTTCGAGGAGCATGAAAAGGTCATCGAAGTCACGATTGATGAAGTAAACGGGAAGATCCCGGTAATCGCCGGCACGGGGTCGAACAACACTGCCGAAGCTCTCCGTCTCACCCGGGCCGCAAAGGACGCCGGGGCGGACGGAGCCCTGGTCATCAGCCCGTATTACAACAAACCGAACCGATCGGGACTCATTAAGCACTACAGGGCCCTTGCAGCCGTAGACATCCCGGTCATCGTCTACAATGTGCCAGGCAGGACCGGTCAGAATGTCCTTCCTGATATCGTGGCTGAACTTGCGGATAACCCGAATATCGTGGGTATCAAGGAGGCCAGCGGAGATATTGGTCAGATCTCACGGGTAATCGAAATGACGCGTGGGAAGGAATTTTCAGTCCTGTCGGGTGATGACAACCTGACCCTGCCGATCCTGACGCTCGGAGGGACGGGGGTCATCTCTGTTGCCGCCAACGTAGCACCCAGACCTATGATATCCATGTTCCAGGCATTCGAAAAGGGCGATTTGAAAAGTGCCGTCGCCGGACATTTCGCCCTCGCCCCGCTCTTCAGGGCGATGTTCATCGATACCAACCCTATCCCGGTAAAAAAGGCCTGCGAGCTTGCAGGGATGGCAGGCGGACCGGTCAGACTTCCCCTGGATGACCTTGATGCACAGAAGACGGCACAACTCCGCGAGGTAATGACCGCGTATGCCCACTAGCATAGTTATCTGCGGTGCGCTCGGGCGGATGGGCTCGACTATAGGCCGACTTGCCGTGGAATCAGGGAATTTCACTGTTCTCGGCGGAGTTGATGTCAGGGAGGGGACGATCCAGGGGATGCCGGTTGTCCCGGCATCCGGCATGAGTTCATTCCTTAAGGAAAAAAAGCCCGATGTAGTCATTGATTTTACCATTGCCAGTGCTGCAGTGGAAAACATCAGGACGGCAGCTGCCGCGGGCTCTGCCCTCGTCGTAGGTACGACGGGTTTTTCCGACTCCCAGCGGGACGAGATCAGGCAGGCTGTTTCAGACAGGGTCCCCATGGTCCTTTCAAGCAATTACAGCATCGGGATGAATGTTTTCTGGAACCTTGTCAGGGAAGCGGCAAAGCGCCTCGGGGAGTACGACATCGAGGTTACCGAAGCCCACCACCGGTACAAGAAGGACGCACCGAGTGGAACTGCCAAGACCATCCTTCAGATCCTTGAGGAAGAGGTCGGCGAGCGGAAGAAGATGTACGGCCGCGAGGGTATGAAGGAGAGGGGGAACGAGATCGGGGTACACGTCCTCCGCGGCGGCGATATCGTGGGAGACCACAGCGTGATGTTTGCCGGCAACTTTGAGACGATTACCCTTTCACACCGGGCATACGACCGGTCAGTCTTTGCAAAAGGAGCGCTCGCATCAGCTTCCTGGGTCGTCGGGAAGGTCCCGGGGATATATGGACTGAACGATGTCCTCGGGCTTGGCAAGTGACCGTCGTACTGGTCGAAACGAAACCTTTTTTTTGGATTTCACCTGACTGATGTGGGAACACAATGGCTGCTGTTGTTGATGAAAATATCTGTACCGGCTGTGAAACCTGTATCGACGAATGCCCTGCATCCGCAATCAGTATGGCAGGGGAAAAAGCAAAGGTAGACAAGGACCTCTGTGTGGATTGCGCTTCATGCGTTGATGTTTGTCCATCAGAGGCAATTCACATGGAATAATTTCAAACGATTTAATTACTTCCCAGTTACACAATTTTTCATATGATCTCTGTGGGAGTGCTGGGCGCCACGGGAGCCGTGGGCCAACGTTTTGTCGAGCTGTTAGCTGACCATCCGTGGTTTGACCTCACTCTCCTGACCGCGTCAGACCGGAGTGCCGGAAAAAAATATGGAAGTGTGGTGGACTGGAGGCTCGAATCGGCGCTTCCTGAAAAAGCCCGTGATATCCTGATCAGTCCCACAACCGTTGATACCATCAGGAAAGTGGACCTTGTTTTCTCTGCCCTTCCCAGTGAGATCGCGGGTGATCTGGAACTTTCATGCGCGCAGGCGGGTGTCGGTGTCTGCAGTAATGCGAGCGCAAACCGGATGCGCCCTGAGGTCCCCCTGGTTGTCCCGGAAGTCAATCCTGATCACCTGGGGCTCATAGATGTCCAGAGGGATAAGGGAGTAAACGGTTTCGTGGTCACCAATCCGAACTGTTCCACCATCATGATGACCATGTCCCTAGCACCTCTCAGGAAGTTCTCCTATTCGTCGATACAGGTCGCCACCATGCAGGCGATTTCCGGGGCGGGTTTCAATGGTGTAGCGGCCATGGCAATCTATGACAACGTCATCCCCTACATCGGACAGGAAGAAGAGAAGATGGAGTTGGAGACGCTCAAGATCATGGGTTCCCTTGAGGGAGGGGAGGTGAAGAATGCCCTGGTAGACGTGAGTGCGAGCTGCCATCGTGTCCCTGTAATTGACGGACATACCATGGCCCTCTGGCTTAACATCAAGGAGGACCCCGAACGGGTCCGTGAAGCGTTCAGGGCATTCAACCCGCCGATTTCCGGCCTTCCGACACAGCCAACCTCATCTGTCTACCTCCATGATGCCGATAACCGGCCCCAACCCCGTCTTGACCGGATGAGGGGAAGAGGCATGACGGTATCGGTAGGTCGCATCCGCAAGGGGCTTCGCTATGTCGCAATGGGCCACAACACTATCCGAGGAGCTGCAGGGGCCTCAATTCTCAACGCCGAGCTCATTGTTTCGCGTAAGTACCTGTGATCCCCGGAGACACACGGATGCAACAACAGAGAGACAATATTGTTTTTGTCGGGAACAAGCCGGTCATGAACTACGTGCTGGCAGTTGTAACCCAGTTTAACAACGGGGCAGATGAGGTTGCGATAAAAGCCCGTGGGAAGGCGATTTCGCGTGCTGTTGATACCGCAGAAATCGCACTGTCCCGGTTTCTGAATGGGGTTACAAAAAAAACCATCTCCACCGGGACTGAAGTCATCGAGACCGAGGATGGGAAGACAAACGTATCAAGTATTGAGATAGTCCTCGCAGCACCGAGGTAGTCTCCTTTCCTCCTTCTCGAATACGATTCACACTCCTCCGTTTCTGGGCAATAATCGGTCCTTGTAAAAATACCCTTTGTTGACCGGGGTATGTGGGATCAGGGGTTCTGATCTTGCCAAGGTATTTGTCACCTGAATACAATACCCTACACCGATGTACCGGGCCGGCTCTATCGCAGCCATATTTCTTATAATTCTTGGTTCCCAGGCTGTAAACGCATCAGGCGACCCCCGGTTCGGATATATGTCCCTTGAGTCGGTATTTCTCGACCTGGACCATGGGACGACAACGTATCACCTTACCTACCGCATTGATGACGGCATGCGGTTCCTGTTTCTCTTTATCGGGTTGAATGACCTTGAAAACCGTGTCCTTGCCCTGGTGAACGAACCATCAGGAGAGGTCACGTTTTGTGATGCCGGCCGTGCTGACGTAGTTGTCTGGAATGGGACGGCTATCTACGGGAAGGGGATGTATTATTACCCAAAGCATACCTTCATGGCGACGATTCCCAATATAACGGTCCGGACACCACAGGGGATGAAGTATTTCAGGATGACCGATTCAGTCCCTGAAGGCATAGGGTATTATCAGCAGATCTGACCCCTGTCGGCTCAACTCAGTTTGGGACATCGGTATGGTTACCCGAATGGATCCAGCGGTTCAGGAGCAGTTGGAATGCCACTCCTATGAATGCGCAGATGAGACCGGCGATCGTCCCATAGAGGATATATTGAAAAGCCTCCTCGGGTAATACCGGAAACTGGGCAACCTTACTGACAGACAGCACGTACGTACTGGCGCCGAAGGCGATCAGACCAACGGCACTTAAAAAAAACGGGTAAATGACTACTTTTGGCATGTTTTCCCGTTCATAAAAGAAATTATCCACGATGGTCCCAAGGGACATGAGGATTCCTGCAATAACGAACCATTCGATAGCGCCATACAGGAAGCTCATGATATAGAGAAGAAGCCCGAATGATCCGCTTGGCGCATGGGCGACGACACTCATCATGCCCATGATGATGCCTATGGCAATGATGATAATCCCGGCGACATAGGTTACGAAGGAAAAACGTCCTCTCGAGAGTTGGACTCTGAGTCCGTCGACGAATTCGTGAACGTTTTCATCCAGCCCGAGTCCCCGGTAGAGGAGGTATGTGCCGATTGCACCAACGACGATGATAGTGGCAACCTGTGGATAGCCGAAATAATAACTCGCGGCATACAGAAGCATCGCCAGACCGAGAGGAATGAGGGCAAATCTTGAAAATTTCGGGTCGCTGATAACCTTCTTGATAATATAATAGGTCCCTTCGAGGTTTGGTATCTGGTTGACGATCACCCTCCTGACACTCGTCACCATCATTCTTGACTGGATGATAGGCAGGATGAACTCGTCCTCTGCACCGTCGGCAACAAGGATGCAATGAGTTGCTCCTGTCTTTTCCACGACCTCCTCGAGTGATTCGGCTATCTTTCTGTCGCCTTCGATCATATGGAGGTGATTCCCGGAGATGACAGCGATCTCTACGTCTTCTCCTTTTTCCTTTAACTCATCGAAAATTTTTATCGTCTGAAATATTGCATTGACGTCCGAGTCTTCGGGATCAGCAAGTGCCAGCTGTATCGCTGCATTGAGTGCGCCTTCTCTTCCGATAACCGGGCTAATAATATCGGCCTTGAAACCGATATCGTCGTCACGATCAACGGAGAGGACAAGAGTCCGCGCCGGAAGCATTCCTAATAGAAAAGTGAGTCAAATCTATAAATATGTAGTGCTATTCTGAAAAAAAAGGGTTATATGAGTTTAGACCTCTGCAGGAGGAGGAGGTCGTCGGTTGTCAGCTTCTCTCCTGACCTGAACATCTTGAAGATCTGCTCGGCTTCCTTCCTGACCGCCTTTTGCTCCTTGCTCATCTTGACCTTCTTTGTCTTCTTTCGGAGACCTGATATCACTTTGTCATAATCCCGCAGCTCTTTCTGGCAGGCTATGAAGTATTTGTGCTCGGAGTCAGCAGATTCCTGTGCCTCGACGAAATTCTTGTGGGAGAGGTCGGCATCCTCGCGTGACTTGTCAGCCTTGCGATAGAACTCAACCATGAAATCATGGTGCTGCTGTGCAAGTTCGGCCAGCTCGGTAACATGGGCATGAATATCGGATGCTTCCTTCCGCAGGTCCCGGGCGCTGCCAATTTTACCGCGTATCTCCTTGTTCTGCTCCAGTTCCGCTTCCTGTTCCTTGATGGTTGACTTGATCTGCTTGATCTTGTCTATCAGCTCACGTTCCTTGTCAACCGAGAATACTTCTGTCTGTTGTCTGAACTCAAGGTGCTCGATCTGTTTCTGGAGTTCCTTGATACCACGGTTCCTGATGCCGCCATGCTCCTTTTTAAACGCCTCGATCTCGGTGAATATGGCATTGGCCTGGTCGTTCAGCTCATTACGCTTTTCTTTGAGGCTTTGGACTTCATTATTGTATTTATCCCGCAGTTCCTTGTTTTTCTGGGCCTCTTCAACGTATTCACGTGTCAGGTTATTGAGGGTGTTGCGCTCACGTGCATACTTGCTTGCGAGGGCGTTGAGCTCGTTTCTCCGGTTTTTATGTTGTTCAGACTCGGCCAATATTTTTTTGCGTTTTTCAATAAGATCGTTCAACATGCTTTACTTACCTCGTATGGCGGTACTTGTTGCGTTGTTGCCAGGATCGATCGTCCAATGTACTGTGTATGGTTTTCCCTCTGCGCCCGGGTCTGCCTGCCACGTGGGGTGTTCATCACTGCCCGCTCCCGTGCTCCAGGATGAAGCCCATGACTTCCTGAAATGACCCGTGAAGAAAAAAGCCTGCCTCCATCGAAGGCGTATTCATACAGCGGTACATGTTCAACTCCCTGTACATGGCTGCGTTGGACACGACAGCCGGTTGCACATCACCCTGGCAGGTGACGCAAGCGTATATACAATGGATATCTGAATGCTTAATAATTTCCTATAAAAAAGAGGATGCCGGATGATTGTATCCGCAGTCGGTTCGAACAATGGCAGTTGTCCGGTAATCCGGCATCGGGAAAGGCAGATTGGTGACAGTTGGTGTTTTTACCCTACCCACTCAAGGATTCCTCCTCCGCTGGCGATCTCGCGGGCCTTCTTCGCCCTGGGCATCTCGGGTGCTTTCGGGTTCTGAGTCTTGGCATCAATTTCCTGGAGGATGCTCTTGTAAGACTGGCGTGTTCCAAGGACATCCCCTCTCTTGACACCTGTCATGATGGCAAGCACACGGACTTTACCTTCCATGTCGTTCCTCACCCGAGCCCCCCAGATCACATCGGCATGGGGATCGAGTTCATAGGTAAGCGACGTTGCGATCTCCTCGGCATCGGTCAGGGTGAGGTCGCTCCCACCGGTTATGTGGATAAGGCTCCCTGTTGCGCCGCGGTAATCAACATCAAGCATAGGGTTCGAAAGGCATTCCCTGACAACGCTTTCGGCCTTGTTCTGCTGCTTGCTTTCTCCGACAAGCATCACCGCGACCCCTCCCTTGCTCATAATTGCCCTGACATCGGCATAATCGATGTTGATAAGCGAGGGCTCGGTAATGGTCTCGGTAATCCCCTTAACCGTTTCACCGATCAGCTGGTCCATTACCGAAAACGCCTGACCCAGCGGGAGGTTTGGGACAAAGTTCTTAAGCCGGTTGTTGTCAAGGACGATGACCGAGTCTGCTGCGGCACCAAATGCCTCAAGCCCC
>CASGHA010000153.1 GCA_949319355.1 uncultured Methanospirillaceae archaeon
TCCATTCCCACTACCGTCCCGACTCCCATCCCTACCACCGTTCCCACCTCCATTCCTACCACCGTTCCCACCTCCATTCCTACCACCGTTCCCACCTCCATTCCTACCACCATTCCCACTACCGTTCTTCATTCGAGAGAACACGCTTCTGCTACCGAACAACCGGTATTGACGATACCACAGGTGACACTGACTCTCGCTCAAACTACCATTCCCAGGACGGTTATTCCCATTACTGAAGGAGACCAAAGATCGTCTGGGATCAACGCACCGGCTTCGCAAGCAGGTGCGTTCATGGTCCAGCCGGGGCAGGTTCCAGTAAATACGCCGGATAGTCCCGTGGCAACTCAGGCACCGGTCGTCATCCTGACCCGTACACCGGTAACCGAACCTACAAATCCGACACAGGGAAGTATCTACCTCATCCCGTCCCTCCCTGCTGCACCAGCAATAATGACCCCAGAACCGCAGGAAGGAGCAAGCACTGCACCAACAGTATCTGACACCCAGGCTGTACCACCCGACACACCGGTAATAACTCCGGTTCCGGCAGTAACCTATTTCCCGATACCCCTGTCAGGGGGTGACATCCACGCGGATTTCACTGCCGTCCCGGTAAAAGGAACTCCTCCATTCACGGTTCAGTTTACAGACCTCTCAACAGGTCCGGTTGCTGAAGCAAAATGGGATTTCGGGGATGGAACGCATTCAGGGGACAGAAACCCGGCTCATACATATGCAGTCAAAGGGACTTACACCGTGGGACTTACAGTAAAATCATCAACCGGAAGTTCAACTGCCTTAAAAGACCATTATATCATCGTCTCGGAACTGGTAGGTGCAAACTTCACTTCTGAACAACAGAAAAAGACCTATCCGTACCGGGTCCAGTTTACTGACTCTTCAAGGGGTGATCCTGTCACCTTCGAATGGGACTTCGGTGACGGGGTCCTTTCGTCAGAGAGAAACCCCACTCACACCTATGTCCATGCGGGGGTCTATCCTGTCGTTCTCACTGTGAGCAATCCCCTTGGCAGGGACTCGGTACAACAAACGGTACGTGTCGTGGCGGAGCAGCCCTCTGTGGTAATTCCGGATGCGTCTCAGGCAACCGTCACTGAACAGAAAGTAGTCCTTGTTCCCGGCTGGAACCTTATTGCCATCCCGTTTGGCACCAGGTCAGGAAGCAACCTCGCTGTCGCACTTGGCAAGGTCGATACTGACAGCCATTCACTCTGGAAGGTGAACCGGACTTCGAAGATGTATGAGCGGATCATGCCTGACACCCTCCTCGAACCACTCGAGGCGGTCTGGGTATATTCCCGAGTCGAGACGGTCGTTACGACAGGTTCAGGGGATTTGACAAGGGTGGAAGCCATTTCGCTGAAAACCGGGTGGAATGCCCTGGGATATCCCCTGCAGGAACCCAGACCCGCCCGTGAGGCCCTGTCCGCGATTGATGGAAAGTGGAGTCATATCATCGGCTATGCCCCTGGCCTGCAGGCATATGAAACAGCGATTATCCGGGGAGGTTCAGGAGAATTCTCAGATTCGAGAGAACTCGAGCCAGGGAGGGGCTATCTCGTCTTCATGACAGAAGAGGGGCTGTTGACACTTTTCGGATAGCAGGAAGATCCACAAATCCACCCCCTTTCGTGAAGGGGAGCAGAAATGTGTTCCAGATTCATGGAACAGCGTGGATCCGTCAGAAAGGGGCCTTTGAAAATTCTGCCTGCAAGTCTGAATGCGACCATGCAGTTCCGCTTCAACCTATTTAAGAGAGGAAGGACAATAGAATAGCGGATGCGCCCTTCCTATCTCGGGAAGATCCTGCTTCACTGGTGTGATTCATGTCATGTACCGGTCCTTTCCGCTCGCTGTGGCTGTGGTCAGACCGCCCGACCTGTCCCGGTCACTCCACCGGGGGATGCACGACCGGCTTTTCCTTCTGACATCGGGTTTGTTAACCGGATATATCGAGAATATTTTGGAAACGACCTGATACCTCCAGGGCACCTCGCCCTGATGAGCAAGGTCCCTGAAATTGACAGGATGGAAGAGATCGTGCTCGGTGGTGGTGTGGTCGGTGCTGTCCGGTTCGATCCCATAAAAAAACACTGGGAGCCACTGCCCCGGCCCGGGTCAACAAAATACCTCAAACCCCGACTAAGATACGTAATAATTGACCCGGGAGCAGTGCCGTCGGTCATGAACGAGGGGGCCAGTGTACTAGCTCCGGGACTCCTCGAGATCGAGGAATCAGTATCCCCCGGTGATGAGGTCTATATCCTCGAACCATCAGGAACCTGTGTGGGCGTCGGACGGGCAAAGGTGAGTGCTGCTGATGCCAGGACAATGAAACGAGGGGCAGTTGTCAGGACCCGCAAAAATATCCCTTCTCACCCGGTCCCTGGAGAAGCAACCTGGGATGATGCAATCGTTGCGAACAGGGAGATTCTCGCCAGGGTAGAGGCCGAGGCAAAGGCATTTGTCCAGAAAACGGTTGCAGACAACCCTCTTCCTGTCACCGTGTCATACTCGGGGGGCAAGGACAGTCTTGCAACATTTCTCCTTGTTCGGGGGGCTGTAGGAAATGTTCCGCTTATATTCATCGATACCGGGATTGAGTTCCCTGAAACGTATGCAAATGTCATCGAGGTGGCACGCCGGTACGGAACGGATGTCATAACCATAACAGGTAAAGTCGGGTTCTGGGATGCCTTCGACCGGATGGGTCCCCCTGCAATGAATGCCAGGTGGTGTTGCAAGGTCTGCAAGCTGGGACCACTAAAACAGGCAATATCTGAACGTTACGGAGAATGTCTTTCCTTTATCGGCCAGAGAAGATATGAATCGGTTACCAGGAGAAACACACCGCGGGTTTGGCGCAACAGTTTCGTCCCGAACCAGCTCTCTGCATCTCCGATCCAGAACTGGACTGCGCTCCATGTCTGGCTGTACCTCTTCCGGGAAAAGGCACCCTATAATGTCCTGTACGAAAAGCAGTGTGACCGGATCGGCTGTTATCTCTGTCCCTCGACGGATCCTGGTGCATACGACCATATCAGGGTCAACCACCGCGACCTGTGCGAAAGGTGGGAGAGCAGGCTCCGTGAATGGGCAAGGAATAATGGCATGACCGATGAATGGGTGGATTCTGGTCAGTGGCGGGAAAAGAGCGGAGGGCATGCATGAAAAGGATAATCATTGTTGATTATGGTCTGGGAAACCTGAGGAGCGTATACAAAGGCCTTGAAAAGGCAGGTGGTAACCCCCATATCTCCTCATTACCTGATGAGGTCAGGTCGGCCGATGGGATTGTCCTTCCCGGGGTCGGAGCATTCCATGAAGGAATGGAGCAGCTCGGGCTCCTACAGCAGGCGATCATCGATTCGGCCGGAAATATCCCCATTCTTGGGATCTGTCTCGGCATGCAGATGCTTCTCCAGGAATCCGAAGAGCATGGTCTGCATGCAGGGCTGGGAATCGTCCCCGGTCGGGTCAGGCGCTTTCCCCAGTGCCCGGGATACAAGATACCCCACATGGGCTGGAACTCAATATACCTCGAGGATGCTGAAGACCCCCTGGTCGAGGGATGCGCAATCGAGGAGTTTGTGTACTTCGTCCACTCCTACTATGTCGATACAAGCCCGGAATTCACCCTTACGACAACGAAATACATCTGTCCGTTTGCATCAACAGTCAGGAACGGGACTACGTACGGGGTCCAGTTTCATCCCGAAAAAAGCGGTCAGATCGGCCTCCACCTGCTCGCAAACTTCATCGGGATGATCTGATGCACCCGGCATAACAACCTGGTCAGGCAGCATCCTGGCCTGAACTATCCACGGAGATATGGGGCCTCCGATCCGGATACGCTCAGGATGAGCAATAAAAGGATTATACAGCGTATTTTTCCGGCTCGGAGTCGAATTTCTTCTTGCACCCCGGCGCACAGAAGTAGTAGGTCTTACCCTTATATTCGCTCTTAAACGTAGCGGTTTTTTCATCCACGGTCATTTTACAGATGGGGTCAATTGCCATGACGAACACCTCGTTTCAGTTCTGCCTTGTGTATGGGAGGTATATAACCTTTGAGCATGAGGGAGAGAGATACCACGGTTACAGAGCTCGCCGCCATGGCAAGGGCTGCATATTCCGGCCGGAAAACGACGGCCGGGTAAAGGATGCCGGCGGCCAGGGGGATCAGGGCCACATTATACGCAAAAGCCCAGAACAGGTTCTGCCTGATGCGTGACATCACCTTTCCGGCAAGCTGGATCCCAGCGACCGCATCCGTGACATTTCCCTTGACAAGGACGATATCTCCGCTTTCTATGGCGATATCAGTTCCACCCCCCATGGCAACGCCCACATCTGCCTGTGCGAGGGCGGGGGCATCATTGATCCCATCCCCTACGAAGGCCACCGTACGTCCACCCGCCTGCAAATCCTTCACTCGTTCTGCCTTCTGATCGGGCATGACTTCGGAAATGATTGAAACGCTGTCGATACCTGCTAAACGCCCCACTGCAGCAGCAGTCCGGCTGTTATCTCCGGTGATCATTCCCACGGTAATGTCCATGTCCCGGAGTCCCTTTACGGCTATGGGTGCGGAGATCTTTAAAACGTCTGCAACTGCCAGAATTCCGGCAATACTTCCCCCGATTCCAACCCCGATCACGGTTTTTCCCTCACCCTCAAGAAGCCCGGCAGACGTGCGGAGATCCCCGGGAAACGAATAGCCCTCACTCTCAAGGAACCGGATTGTCCCAATCAGTACCTCCTCTCCAAGCGCACTTGCCCTGACACCGCCACCAGGAACCGTAATGAAATCTGTTGTCTCGAGTGGGGCAATGCCCTGTTCGCGGGCATAGGTTGTGACTGCACTTGCAACCGGGTGGACAGCCCCGGATTCTGCACCTGCAGCTGCGGCGATGAGGGATCCTGAAGGTATCCCTGAAGGGATAACATCAGTTACACGGGGTTTTCCTTCAGTGAGAGTCCCTGTCTTGTCAAAGACAACCGTGTCAATTCGTCCGGATGTCTCAAGCGCTTCTCCATTCCGGATAAGTACGCCAAGCTCCGCACCCCGGCCTATCCCGACTGTTACGGCAGTCGGAGTGGCAAGGCCGAGTGCGCAGGGGCATGCAACAACAAGGACAGAAATCATGGTCACGAGCGCAACCAGAAGGTTTCCAGGGTCTCCTGCGAGAAACCACCAGAGGAATGTGACAATCGCGATGCCGATTATACAGGGTATGAAATAGCTGACGGCTCTATCGGCCACCCGCTGAACGGGCGGGCGGGAACCCGAAGCTTCATCAACCATCCTGATGATTCGTGCGAGCATGGTTTCCTTCCCGACCCGTTCGGCAACAAATAGAAACGAGCCTGTGGTGTTGATAGTACCGCCTATCACCAGGTCACCCTTGCCTTTGCGGACAGGTATAGGCTCGCCGGTAATCATCGACTCGTCCACATAACTTTCGCCCTCTGTCAGAGAACCATCAACAGGGACCATCTCACCCGCCCTGACCCGGACCATATCGCCGACCGTAACCTCGTCAATACGGATTTCGATCTCTGTCCCGTCACGGAAAACACGGGCAGTCTTCGGAGAAAGCCCGATTAATTTTTTAATGGCGTCTGAAGTCCGGCCCTTTGCCCGACCTTCAAGGAACCGGCCCAGCATGAGGAACGCTGCAAGCATGAGGGCCGTATCATACAGCATGAACTCATGGGTGAGCACGAGGGAGAAGGTCCCGGCAACACTGGCGAGGTAGGCAACCCCAATCCCCATGGCATACATGACATCCATGGAGAGTACCCTGTTTTTAAGTGCGTGGTATGCTGCCCGGAATATCGGTGCACTTACGTAAATAAAGGGAGGGGTGGCGATGATGAACATGAGGACGGAGAGGGTATGCATCGGTATCCCCAGGGGGAGGTACATCATAGCCATAAGTACAATACTCATCCCCAGACCAACCCCCATTCGGCGAAGTTTCTCCTGCTGGTCCTTTTTCATGGCTTTTTCAGCGGCTTCACCACTCGTCTCATCTGCAAGGCCAAGGAACTGATATCCTGCCTCCTCGATGACCCTCTTCATGTCTTCTGGAGTGGATACGGAGGGATTAAAAGTTACATAGGCCTTTTCTGTTGCAAGGTTGACCGCTACGCTCCTTGTCCCCGGCAACGACCGTATTGCAGCCTCAATGGTCTCAACACACGTCGCACACATCATCCCACCTACCCTGATAACCACCTCCTCGTTGACGACCTCGTATCCAGCTTCCCGTACTACCCTTTCCAATTCTTCGAGGTTTGTTTTGCCCGAATCGTACTCAACCCGCGCCGAGTCCTTCCCGAGGTTGACAGTAACAGAGGATACCTCAGGGACCCTGCGGAGTGCCTCCTCAACTGTCACTGCGCATGTTGCGCAATGCATCCCTGAAAGGCGCAGCTCAGCCTGTTTTTTATCGATAGTGGTCATTTTCATCCCCATTGGGGGTTTCTCCGCCAGTGATAGGCAGAACCAGTCACGCGAGGACTGTTACAACCCTTTTCTCTTTTACCCCTCTTAAGAAGTACTGAACGTATCTGGTATAGGATACAGGGTCTACGGTTGGATTCCGAGCCTTTATGAACCTATCCGAGTCCTGTAAAGGCAAGGAATTGAAACCAGACGAGGCAGACGACAGCCTGGGTGAAAGTGAGGGGGAGCCCGATTCTCATGAACTCGAAAAAGGATATCGTCTTTCCTTCCCGTTCTGCTCCCTGAATGATGATAATATTGCTTGCAGCCCCCATAATCGTCAGGTTACCGGCGAGGGTCGAGCCCGCGGCCAGGGCCATCATGGCAGGCACATCGGTCACGGAGTCCGAAAGGAGCGGCATCATCAGCGCGACGAAAGGCACGTTCGATATGAACTGGCTTACCACAATACTGGCGGCAAGAAGAAACGGGACTGATGTGAAACCCTCCGGTGGGACAAGCGCTTGGAAAAACCCTGTCGACCAGACGGCTGCCGTGACGATGAAAAGGGCGATAAAAAAAACAAGAGTGCGCCAGTCAGTATTCGACAAAATTTCAACCCGGCGACGTGAAAAAACAATTATCGGAAGTACGGCTGCGAATGCGACAAGGGAGAGCGGCAGACTTCTGCCGGGGCTTACCAGAGGGAGGACGCTATAGATAACTATGAGGACTACAAAAATGCCAAGAGACGCCTGTACAAGATGCGTTAATTCCGGGTCTGGAGCTTCGATAGGGGGGAAAGGGGCGACTGTTTTAACCATTTCACTGGGATAATACCATCGTAAAAAGAGATAGGCGAGTCCGAGACCTGCAGCCGCTGGAAAACCCAGATAGAGAAAAAAGACTCCGAAAGGTTCTGAAAATCCCCCTTCAAGTGCGATGAGAAGTGCCTGGGGACTTCCCAGCGGCGAAAACATGCTCCCTGTGGTCACGGCGAATGCCAGGGTGAGCAGAAGCAGGGACGCTTTTATTCCAGTATGGCGGGCGTATGCAAGCATGAGTGGTGTCCCGATGATCGCCAGGGTGTCGTTGAGGAGAAGACCAGACAACAACCCGCACCATACCAGGACCAGTATGATCAGGGCTCCGCCTTTTTTAGCCTTTTTGAAAAAAAAGGATGACAAGGTATGGAGATATCCACTCCTTGAAAGAGCCTCGCCGAGCACGAACATAGCGAACAGAAACACCATGACCGGCATGCTGACTGCGGCCAGGGCATCCGGGAGACTTATCTGCCCGGTTACGATGAGCAGTGCGGCTCCAGCGGCCATGATCTGCCATATCCTGATATTGAACCTGCAGAGCTGCCGGGCAGCAGTGGCCACCAGTATCGCTGCCAGGATTACAAGGGAAACCGGGGGTAGTTCCATTTCTTATTCACATCGAATGGCCCACACACGATAATTCAGGAACGGCCGGGTTACGGACCTTTCCCGTATAATGAAACGTACAGGCATTCATATTAGGACCGATTAACAACCCACCGCAGAAGTACCCCG
>CASGHA010000154.1 GCA_949319355.1 uncultured Methanospirillaceae archaeon
CGAATAGGAGAGCGTCGGCACTCATCGCATAGAGGTAGGTGTCGTTCTGCAGCCAGCAATCGGTACAGGTATTCATGAGGCTTACGGCAACAGGATAATACTGGCCCATGCACATGGTGGAGGGTATCGTATGGTTAATAAAGCTCGAGTTGCAGCAGCCCTTGTCTTCAGGGATGTATATCGACGAATACCAACCGCCTCTTCCTCCATTGCCACATTTCCGTCCCGTTGGTGTCTGGGAGAGGATATTACCGAATTCATCATAGCATACAGTCCAGTATTGTCCGTCCTTCATGCAGATGTCTTCACACTCGAACGGCGGGTAAGTACATGTTCTCCCGGTGTTCGTCCTGCTAATTTCTTTTCCAGATTCGTCGTAGCAGATGGCCCAGATATATCCATCGGGCTGACAGATGTCTTTGCATTCGAACGGCGGGTATTCGCACGGCACACCCGTATCGATATCCGTGATGAGAATTGGGTCATCGACCGTGCAGATATGGTGGATCGTCCCGTCGATGCATTCATCGTGGCACACGGGCTGGACCACGTCCGCAGGTACAGGGTCACACTGCCTGACAATCGTACGTTCCTTTGAAACGCTGTCGGTCTGCACTACGTCACGGCAGGTCAGCGCATGGTGGTCCACGTTCTTTGGTGTCGGTGTTGCTGTTGGAGATACGACGGTACGATGTCTGACGTCATAACTATCGTCGCAGAACCCGTCAAGGTCCTCGTCAGTACAGACCTGAGAATAACCGGGCTGATACCACTCAGATCCGTAGTAATTCCCTCCGATTGAAGGCCCTCCTATGATGTTCATACCTGCAGTCGGTGAAACGTTCCAGACGTTACCGGTGCTCTTCCAGTCTACCCGGACATTTCTCCCGAGCGGGTTGTTCAGGTAGTTATTATAGATAAGGTTGTCATCTGCATTCCTGAGAGAAATTCCGGTGGTGCTTTCGTCAAAGACGAGGTTCGAGGAGACGTTGTTGTTGTCAGAGCGGACAAGTGAGATTCCGATACCTGGGAACCCGAACGTGTCGTTGACCCGGTTTCCGTAGACAAGGTTGTCATCGGAGTCTTTCAGGCCTATTCCATACGCCTTCTGGCCGACGACCATGGAAATATTGTTGTTCTTGATGAGGTTCTGGTACGAGTCCTTGAGAGATATCCCGGAGGCTTTGTACCCTGACACATCAGTGATGGTGTTCGCATAGACAAGGCTGCCATTCGTGTTGACAAGGCTTATCCCGGAGGCCTGGGGCGGGTCATCCTGGAATGGCCAGGCCCGTACCTCGCTGATCGTATTTCTTGTTATGGTACTGTTCGTGGCGTTCTTTGCAAGTATTCCATAGGACTCCCAGCTCCCGGCACAGTCGCCCTCGCCACAACACCTGTCCGTGCACGGCCCTGCAATCCCGATGCGCGAAATGGTATTGAGGTCTGCATGGTTGTCAGGAGAATTGCTGAAGCTTATGCCTGAAGAGTGGTCTGGCCCGTAGACATCGGTAACCGTTGTCCCGGAGATGGTATTATTGCGTGAACCCTCGAGGAGAATCCCCGTTGAACGCCCTGATGACTGGATGTCCTTTACCGTCGTGTTTGAGATGCTGTTGTTGTCCGAACGGAACAGGCTGATGCCCTGTGACAGCTCACTCCTCGCTGCACGTGCGGATGTAGTCCCGATGAGTTCCGTCGTTCCGTCCCTGAGAATGTTCTTGGAAGAGTTGTCGAACACGACGCCGTAGGAGTCCTTTACACCATATATTTCGTTCACATCGTTCCCAATCAGTTTATTGCGGTTACTGTTGTCCGAAAGTTTCATCCCGTATGCGGATATTCCCGTAATATTGGAAATTTTCTGAAGGGTTATATTGTTATACGAACTGTTATCAAGGGTAACCCCATAGACATCGGCACCTGCCAGCTGGAAGATCTCGTTTCCATAGACCAGGTTATCGGATGAACCGGCAAGTGAAATTCCGCGGGCATCAAACCCTCCGACCTGGAATATGGTATTCCCGGCAACAATGCTGCCTGTTGTATTTTCAAGGGCTATTCCTGTTGCTTTGTTGCCAATGATCTGGCCTATTGTATTGCCCTGGACGTTGTTGATTTTTGATAGCTGGAGCCGCATTCCGAAAGAATCGAGGGAGGAGACCTGCGTGATGTTATTGGCCCAGAGATAGGTGTTGGACGAATTTTTCACTGAAATTCCGTGGGCAGATGTTGTCCCAAGTGAGGACATGATGGTGTTTTTATAGGCCCCGTTGATTGTCGAATCCTCGATGCTTATCCCTGAAGCATCCATCCCCATGATTTGGCTGATGGTATTTTCTTCAATACTGTTCTGTGTCGTGTTTCTTAGAAGAACTGCTGTTGCACTCCTGGAACTGCCAATTTGGCTGATGTTGTTGTACTTAACGTAGGTAAAACCGGTCTTCTGCAGGTTATCCCTGATAAGAATCCCAGATGCGTTCCTGTCAAAGGAGGGATTGCCGATCTTTTGGATAAGGTTGAGACTAGCGTTATTGTTGCTTCCGTTGACAATCTCAATTCCGGTCACATCAAGCGGTGAGTTGGTCAGGCCGATGTCCTCAATGATGTTGTTAACGGCAGAAACCCAGTCGGAGTCCTTGATGACGATCCCGGAATCCCGCATGTCGGAGATGTGGCTGTTCGCGACCTGGATGGAGTTCGACCCCTGGATTACTATCCCGGTGTTCCCGTTCGATATGGTGACACTGTCGATGAGGCCGTTGACAACATTGACAAAGACAATGCCGGTGTCCCAGTTGGTAAGGCCGATATTACTGATTTCGATGTTGCTCAGTGTTTCGCCTGTTGGCGATTCGACCCTGATCCCTGACCCTGCACCGTTTCCGGTCAGGATATTGTTGAGCCCGTCAAGGACGACTCCGGACACCTGGATCCAGATGCCAAATATATCTCCTGAACCAGTCCCTGCAGTATAGCTATTCTCCAGCGTATAATGCTCGGGAGTATTGATAATCCAGTACTGACCCAGTGGGTTGTAATTCGGGTCAGCAGCCGTCTGGTTCAGCGGGGGATCAATATATGACGCAGCCGCTGCGTCCAGGGCTGACTGGTTGAACCCCCCAGAACTCCCTTCCGCCGCCTGTGTCGGTTCCTCCGTCGGGGTAGCCGTGGTCGGAGTCACGGCCGGCTCAGTCGGCGTGGGCTCTACGGTCTGTTCCGCGCCCTGGCTCACGTCCTCGGTCGGGACCGGCGTCACATCAGGATCTGAAGTCCCACTGTCAGTTGAGCCATCTGATGAACCCTGGTCACTGCCTGGTGCATCAGTCGGCGTAACAACCGGACTTTCCTCCTGCCCTGCCCCTGTATCACTACCTCCCGTATCACCACTGGTGCCGGGATCAGTCGGCTGCTCGCTCGTCCCGGTTACTGCGGGTGTGTCGGTAGGGACCGCTCCTGAACCGTCGTCATCAGCCAGAACTCCCAGGGGTATGAGGATACACCCAAGGATGAAAATAGTGAGGAGTAATACCCCGGTACGACTCCCCTCCTTCTCAAATGATTTCATCGTATACACCATCTGCCAGCGATCAGTACTCCCTCTGGAATGCCTGATCCGGATGCCCTGGGCAGCTGGCAGGTGAACCGGGGTCAAATCCCCCAATCCAGGCTTACACTGGCTGCAATCCCAGGGAAACAGGGACCATTGGAAGACGCATCGATAGGATTTCCTATCATTTTACCATATAAAGAAAATATGCGAGACCATATTGATCCAGTCAATGATTGACATTGACCAATTGCAATTGTGGGATCCATAGTGTGACAATTCATAGACATGGTTTATATGTCAGGAGAGTTATGGAATACCGCATCATGGAACTCTTTTCGTTACCAGACGAATAACCGGGGAGAAACGCCTGTTTTTTGCTGCCGCGCAGCGCCTAATAAAACCGTGAAGATCGCAATTTTAATCCCCTTTCCTATCCATCCAATGAGCAGGTGAAAAAACACAGTGGACCATTCCTTTTACTGCTCCTCGTGTGACGAGGAAACACCCCACCAGGTCATCAGCTCGTCCAGCACGATGGTGGTGCAGTGTTCCAGGTGCGGAGCCGTCCACCGGGAAATACCGGAGGCGGAGCCTGAACAGGTCAGGCTAAAGACCATTATCTCAAGTGGGCTTGACAGCCGCGTCTGTTCATCAGAGTTTACTCCCGGTGAAGCGGTGGCCCTTGGAGACCATATCGTCGTCGAGTGCGGCGAGGAAGCATCAGGTGCGGAAGTGACCGGGATAGAGTCGGGCCAGAAAAGGGTTAAAAAGGCCCTGGTGTCAGAGGTCACGACCCTCTGGACGAGGGCGATCGATACCGTGCTCGTCCGGGCGTCGGTTCACGACGGGTACCTCACCAAGGCACTTGCCCGTGATTACGAGGGGGATGATGAGTTCACCATCGGTAAAGGGGTGGAGTTTGAAGGGGTGCGGTTCTCGATCACCCACATGAAGCTCAGGAACGGTGCAATGATAACCAGGGAAGGCCGTTCTGCACGGGCTTATGAGATCCGCAGAATATACGGGACCCGTTTCTGACCAAGCCCGCAGGATCGGGCAGGGTCCATTGACAGACCCGCCGGGTCCACTTCTGCGTAAGGGAGTGTTCTTTTTCCGCAGGCCCGACCGGAAAGAGACCCCGCCAGCATTTTTTCAGCCCTTGGATTTTCGTCTTGCAAGGGGACATCCGGGTGTCCGTTTGCATCCTCGCGGAGCAAACACGGAACAGGTAAAAATAGGACAGGTCCTGCCAGGTCTGACCAGCTGCATCCCGTTGGGAGATTATTATTGCTCTCCCTTGGATAATATTGTGAAAAAAGCCTTAAATTATCAGTATTTGGTTTATCGGGTATCCTTTCTGCGTTCCTTAAGAAAAAAGAATACAGGCAGGGATTTATACGCTCTTGATACTCCTGATGTTCGTATTAATGGATTTGACGCCGTAATTGACGGTCATGTTCTCACCACTCAGCTTCGAGATGTAGGCGACCCTTACATATGAACGCGGCTTCGTGCTGTTGGTCGTGGTGTCTGAGGACGTGTCCGTGAAACCGAGGATTAGCTGGTCACCGACATGCGACCCGGTAAGGTTGCCGCCCATTGCCGCATATTCGCGTGCCGTCATCTCGCGCTCGAGCATGTACGAACTCGGTACCTTGATATCAACGCTTTCACCGTTCTTCACGCCTATGACGCCTTTCTGAAGTGCATTGAGTTCTTCGGAGAAGAGCGTGTAGTCCAGCCACCCGTAGACGGCATGGTTCACCCGGAGGGGGATAAGCTGGTTGCTGACCGAGGCCCCGGCCGTGAGCTTCATGGGCTCGGCAAGGAAGATCGTCAGCCCCTTCTTTGCACCATCGTCGACCGTCCTCTGGTTCGTGGTTACCACGGGCCTCCCGTCCTCGGCATACATGGTATAGTCCACCACTACGCTGTCCCCGGTCTCTGTTTTCGTCATCTGGGTTATCCACCCGACTCCGAGGGTAGAGACGACCATGACGACGACAAAGAACACTCCGATGACGATTGCACCGACCTTCTTCCAGTTGACCGGTTCTTTTCTGCCTGTCCGGGCCTTCCGCTCTGCAGCCATTCCTCAGAATGTGGCCTCTTGTATGACATAAATGTTACAGGAGTCGGGCGTATCCCCTGCTTCAGGCCACCCGGACATACCTTAATTACGGAAAAAGGATGAGATCGCGCAATATTAGAGGATACGTCCTTTCTTACGTTTCCTTCATTTGTTATGATCATGCATAGGTTTTTGTGTCTTCCTAGGAATGTCAATTTATTAATAATCGCGTGGTGAAGGGGAGGATTTGACAATGAACCCAAAATTTCTTGCTATTTGCCTTCTGGCGTGTATTTTGTGTATATTCGTGGCTCTGCCGGTCGCGGCCTTCTCAGACGGCGGATCACCTCCCGACCTCAAGGTATCAAAGATTGATCTCCTGACCCCTCTATCACCAGGAAACCAGGTATCGGTACAAGTCACCTGCCAGAACGCAGGCC
The DNA here is from genome assembly GCA_949319355.1 of uncultured Methanospirillaceae archaeon. Classification (GTDB taxonomy): domain Archaea; phylum Halobacteriota; class Methanomicrobia; order Methanomicrobiales; family Methanospirillaceae; genus KLAP105. The sequence goes on from CASGHA010000154.1 coordinate 6,065, forward strand.
AGGCGGCCTCAGGATCTTTCCCCATCGAGGGATGGATCTTCTCCAAACCGGATTATAAGTTTTCCATGAAGATGGGGACGATCACCGCATCAGGGCTTGGCGCCGGGGAATCAGCGACCTATACGTTTACTTTCAATCTCCCGACCAATGCTCCGTCTGGTAAGTACGACATCAAGGTTGCCGCCGATAACAGCAACTATGCCGGTTCGGGGAGCATCACCGAAAGCAATGAAAACAACAACGAGAAGTGGCTTGTCGATGTTTCAGGGCCCGTAGCTTCGCAGGCCACACCAACTCCGGCTCCAACCCCTGCAGCCTGCCGTGACTTCGATTTTACGAATGGCAACACCGGCGGGGTATCGAATAATCCCTCAAAACCGCTTGTTCTAACCTTCGATGAATCCATCAGGATCAAGTCGGTCTCCAATTATCACTGGAACGACGGGAAAGGCAGGTCGCCGGGGACGATCGCCCTCCAGAGTTCTTCCGGACAGGTATATGGCCCATGGCAGGCACGCGGCTCTCCCGGGCAGGGGGGTGTCCCTGATGCATACTGGACGGTCGAACCCGGGATAACCCTCCCTGCAGGAACATACACCGTGGTCGATTCAGACCCGGCGACCTGGTCCCACAACAGCGAATCAGGGAACCGGGGGATGACGGCCATTACCTATACTCCTGCCACCTGTTCAGGGACCCAGCCGATCACCACCCCGACCAGTGTGCCGGTCGTTACTCAAACTGTTTATGTCCCTCCGCCTGGAAACGCCGCAGACCTGTGGGTTCGTGAGATTGTCGGTCCGATGACCGCTAACGCAGGCAGCACTATCAGTATCAGTGCCTCAGTGGGCAACAATGCAAATGTCGCAACTCCTGCTGCCGACCTCCTCTATGCCCTCGTTTTCACCACTGACGTGAAAAAGGCCTATGTCCTCGGTGATTCGGTCACGAGTCAGGGTTTTACCGCGTATGCCAGTGGGACCGCCACGAGGCAGGTCACGATCCCTGACAACGTACCCCCGGGCAACTATTACATAGGCGTCTGGATTGACCCGGATGGGAAGATATCCGATTCAAATCCTGAGAACAACCTCGCGAGCAGCAACCCGAACTTCATCATGGTCCGGGCACCGGTCGTAGTGGCCACGAAGGCCCCCGTCGTCACGCAGGTGAGGACGCCGCTGCCAGTTGTAACGGCAGTTCCCACGGTCCAGACGACACCAACCCCATTACCCGTCGTGACCAGGACAAGCACTCCTGTCCTGACAAGTACACCCACCGTTGTCAGGACTGCCGCTCCCGTTTCAACACCGACACCCACGATTACCGTAGATCCTGTGACAGGGTGTTATCCGCTCAACGGCCCGATGACGATTACCCAGAGCGGTACCTATTGTATCGAGCGTGACTTTTCAGGGCTCGTTAAGGTGAAGGTGTCCGATGTCACGATCAAGGGCAATGGACACACGATCAGCAAGAGCGGTGAGGTGAGCGGCATTGCGGCGGGAGATGTCTATGATTCTAAGAAGGAGACATACACACAACTCAAGGGCTTTACCGTCGAGGACGTGAAGTTCGCTGGTTCGGGGCTTTCGGCATCGAACGTTGACGACATCGTTTTTACGAGGATCACCACTTCAGGAATAAACGGTTATGCCGGGATTTACATGTTTTCCTGCCGTGGAGTGACGATAACCGACAGCGTGACCGAGTATGGGACCTTGTCGGACGGGCGCAGTTACGGCATCGAGCTCCGGGATGTCTTCGATGTCGTCCTGAATGGCAACACGCTGAAGTCAAACACGGGAGATGGTGTCATGCTCACCGGGGTTTCGGGCCTGGACTGCACAGGGAATACCTTCGAAGGGAATTCTGAATATGGACTATTCATCAATGCTCCTGTCGGGTCTCATATCTCACAACCCGTATATGTCGATAAAAACCGCGACATCCGCGTCATTGGCAACACGTTCCGGAAGAATGTCATGGGCAGTCTGGGGCTTATGGACTGTCCCGGTGCCGTCATAGAAAAGAACACCTTTGAAGAGGGCGGGTCAGGGATCGTGACCTGGATGGACTGCACCGGCATGGTCATCGAGGACAATAGTATCAGGAACAACAAGGGATCGGCAATAATCATAAATTACGGGTCACCAGGCCCCTGCATCATCAGAAATAACATTATCGACAACAACCACTCCGGCGAAGAAACCTCGGACGGCTGGGGCGTCACGAAAAATGCCGACGGAATTTCTCTCGGCGGTAACGGTCATACCGTCACGGGAAACACCATCACCAACAACGATGTCGGCATCAGAATCTACTGGGACGCTGAGAAAAGCACCATCTCGAATAACAGGATAGTCAACCGGATTAATTTCTTTGCCCAGGGCGGAGTCGGCCCATATGGCGCCAAAATAGCAGAGAACACCTGGAATGTAAAGAAAACCCAGGGGACGAATATCATGGGTGGCCCCTACCTCGGAGGTAATTTCTGGGGCCAGCCTGACGGCAAGGGCTTTTCCCAGGTGACGCAGGACGCCGACGGTGACGGGTTCTGTGACCAGCCGTACAAATTGAATGAGAAAAATACCGATGCCCTCCCCCTTGTGGACTACAAGAATCCTCCGAAGATAACCAAGGGCGGCATCTCGGTAACGTCGGTCCCTGCGGGAGCAGCGATAACCCTGGACGGCGAATCAAAAGGAGTGACACCGGCGACCCTCTCCGACATCATGGAGGGGATCCACACCATAACCCTGAAGAAGAGCGGGTACGTGGATTACTCAGGGACGATCGAGGTCAAGGCCGGACAGACGGTCCAGGTAGACCAGAAACTCACCCCTGTCCCCCCGCCGACCCCTACGGTTACGAAGACTCCGCCACCGAAACCCACCTCCACGGCCAAACCGACCGTAGCGGTAAAAACGCCAACCTCTGTGCCTCTGACCCCTGTCGCAACACCGACCAAGCAGCCCACGGCAGTTTCTCAGCCTACCGCAGTCGTAATTCCCACGAAAACCGTGAAGCCCACGGTTACGACCCTGAAGCCAACCAGTGTGGTCGTACAGACGAAGACGCCCTTACCCCCGACCCAGGTACCCCAGAACCCGTGTTCGCCACCTGCTGGATCAACCTTCGAGGAGAGGATGGCGGCGGCTATCTTTACCGAGACAAACAAGGCACGTGCGGCTTACGGCCTTCCGGCACTGTGCTGGGACCCGAAGATAGCAACCGTCTCGAAAGGCTTTGCGTCCGCGATGGCTGCCGTGACGACCATGCCGTCCGACCATAACCTCCCCGGGAACCTGGCAGATGACCGTTCGAAAACCATCAGAGGATTTGGGTACAAGGCCACCTCGGAGAATATAGCAACCGGCACTTCAGGAAATGTCTATACGGACTGCAACGGCGGCCTCCACAAGGTCCCGAATACCCCTGAGGGAATCGCCGAATTTGTCGTCGACATGTGGATGAACCATGATACCTGTCATGCTGACGGCCACAAGAACAACATCCTCGGCAAAAAGTATGCAATCACCCATATCGGAGCAGGTGTGGTAAAGGGATCCAATGGCAAGTACTATATCGCTCAGGACTTCGGGTTGAAGTAAGTCCCGGGTTATCCTTCACTGGGTGGCCCTGGGGGCTGCCCAGCGAGGATACCTCAATGAAAAAGCCCTGGTATTTCTTTTTTTAATGATGACATTAATCGGGGTATATTCTCATAATCTCGTTATTATATGTGATTTCCAGGACTTTTGCCTATACAAATAATTATATACTAAAATAATACTAACCGTAAGTTAGCCCATCAGTCGTATGGGAACAGCGAGGTGTACAATATTATGCCATGGAGAAGGCGGTACCCGTTCTGGTGGAGAGACTGGGACGAGATGATGAACGAGCTCGAGGGGACCTTCCAGTCACTTTCGGGCGGACGCATGCTCCCGGCGGGTGGATTCGCGGACAGGATGCTCCCCGCCCTCCGGGGAGAGTTCAGGGTGGACGTCCGCGAACATGAGGACGAAGTACTCATCGTGGCGGACCTGCCCGGCGTAGACAAGGAGAACGTCACCCTGAAGCTGGTCAATCCAAGGACCCTGGAGATATCGAGCCAGAGGAATGCCGAGAAAGAGGATAAAACGGAAGGATACTATGTCCGCGAGAGGACGTTTGGCAGCATGAGCCGGATCGTAACCCTTCCGAACGAGGTCACCGATGAAAATGCAAAGGCGAGCTTCAAGAACGGTGTCCTCGAGGTCAGGCTCAGGAAGGTCTCGATGGAACGTGGGGCGAATATCCCCATTGAATAACTCAATACCAATTCTTTTTTAACCGAATGTACATCGTCGGGCACTGCCCCGGGAAAAACCGATGGGATTGTGGTGCCGGTATTCCTGCCGCTTCCGATTTATCAGCGCTATCGATGCATTTTAGTGTTCCGACCGTGTAATCATTGTAAATGGATAAGAAGCGTGTTCGGGATTACATGACCTACGACGTGGTCACGGTCGACGCCAACGGCACCACGAAGGACGTCATTGAAAAGATCCAGACCACCGGCCATGACGGTTTCCCGGTTGTAGACGGCAAGGAGGTCGTCGGCTACATCGCTGCCCGTGACCTCATCTTCGTCCCGACAACGACCCCGGTCAGGAAGGTGATGTCCCACCACCTCATCGTTGCCGACCCCGAGATGTCGGTGAATGATGCCGCCCGGGTAATCTTCCGTTCGGGAATCCAGAAACTCCCGGTGGTGAACGACCAGAACGAGCTCCTCGGGATCATATCGAATACCGATGTCATCCGCTCCCAGATTGAACATGTCTCTCCAGAAAAAGTATTCAATTTCATCACCACGATTAAAACCCTCCACGGCGTCGAACCTGTCCTCCAGCGGGGGATCATCCCCATAGATGACCTCCTCCCGACCCAGTCCAAGGTCTACGAAGACGAACTCGAAGGGCGGATCTACGAGATCAAGAAAGGTCTCGCAGAACCCCTCATCGTCATCAGGAGAAGGGGCCGGACGATCCTTGTCGACGGCCACCACAGGACGGTTGCTGCGAAGCGACTCGGGATCAGGGCACTTGATGCCTACATCATCGATGTGGACCTTGACGATGAGCTCGGTCTCGAGCGCACTGCCCGCGCCCAGGACCTGACCTCACTCGATGATATCCAGGTCCTTGATTATGCCCGTCATCCCCTGATGGCGGTGACTCACCGCCTCGTAAGGGGCCAATCAGGGAAGGATCCCTAAATTAGAATTTTTCGGGTTTTACGAGCCTTCACACCGTGCGTCGAACTTATCGTTTAAGACATGTTCGAGGATCACACTGTCCTCAGGGACGACGACCTCGGGCCATACCCGGGTCCTTGAGTGCAGGATGACCCGGTTCCTCATCACAACCCGTGGTCCTATGACTGTGTCGTTCTCGATGTTGCAGTCCTCCCCGATTACCGTGTCATTGTCGATGATAGAACCCGAAACGGTGCTGTTTGCCCCGATGACGACCCGGTTGTAGATCGAAGAGGAAAAAATCTTGCTGTTCGCCCTGATCAGGCAGTGTTCGCCGATGCTGGTATACGGCCCGATCAGGACATGGTCGCCGATGCTCGTCCCCGACCCGATTGAGACCGGACCGATGATCCGCGAGTGTGCACCGAGGGTGATTGAAGCGCCCAGCTGGACCGGGCCCTGAACCTGCGACCCCTTGATGTAGAGGTCCCCGCTTATGCTGGTGTAGGCGATCTCACGGAGCTTCCATTGTTCAGCCTGGCGGAGAGAAGCAGGGGACCCGACGTCCGACCAGTTGTCCCTGGCAAGCCATGCCTTGACGTTTCTCCCTTCTGCAAGAAGTTTCGGAAAAATGTCCCTTGCAAAGTCGCACTTCCTGCCGGCAGGGATATGGTCGAAGATCTCAGGGTCCAGCATGTACATCCCGGTCGAGGCAAGGTTTGAAAATATCTCTCCTGGAGCGGGTTTTTCCTTGAACCGCAGGATATTATAGTCGACATCGATCTCCGCGATCCCGTACTCCTGGGGGTTGTCGATGCTGATGAGACCGATAGTGCAGAGTGCCTTTGACCGCTGGTGTTCCCGGTAAAACTCGAGGAGGTTCACGTCCGTCACGTGGTCCCCGCCGACCACGAGAAACGGCTGGCTGTCAAGATATTCCTGTGCATTCTTGACACTTCCCGCCGTTCCGAGTTTCGTCTTTTCATGGACGTACGTGATGTTAATACCAAAGAGCGAACCATCCCCAAGCGACTCCTCAATCGACCTGCCCATATAACCAAGGGTAAGGATGACGTCCCTGAATCCGAGGTTCGCAAGGTGGGACACCAGGTGCTCGATCGAGGGCCGGTTGCAGATCGGAATGCAGGGCTTGGGGCGATCAAAGGTCAGCGGCCGCAGGCGTGTCCCTTCGCCCCCGCACATGATGCAGACCTTCATAGTCTGATCTCGCTTCGGATCCTGATAACCGTATGGGAATGGCTGCGGCGGGCGGCATTCAGGAATCAGGTATTTCTTTGTGCCAATGCTTATGGGCAACAGGGGAAAAGGGTACAGGGATAGGCGCATGGAACAACCGTTGAGCGATACAAGACACCGGATAACCGTTTATGATATCCTAATCCCCTTTCTTTCCTTTTCAGGGCCACTCCTCGTGTACGCGCTTATCAGGGCCGGCATGCTGGCCCCTGAGATGCAGTCCCTGCTAGGTTCGGTGGGCCCGTTCATCGGTTCGGTCCTCCTGGGTATCTACGCCTATATTCTTCCGAGAAGGGACATCGTGGCCCTCGTGGCCCCGGTCTATGCCATGGTCATGTTCTGGTTTCCATCGGAAACCGCACCGAACTTCTTCCTCCAGCTGCTGTTCGCGGGGACTCTGGTCGTCCTTCTCATACGGCTCAAGTTAAAGTATTCCACCCCGAGGGAGGAGGACAACAGCGGGGATGAGACCGGGGATTTTGAAGAAACGGAGGAATTACCTGATGAAGACGTATCTTGAGAGCTACCTTGGACGCATACGACAGTCGGTAGCTGGTATTGGTCCTGATGCCGGGCACGAGATTGCCGCTGCCGTGTTGTCCTTCAAGTATGGACTATACACCAATGCTTCCCGGAACGCCGCAACGGCTGCGAGGGTGGTTGCCAGAAACCCCGGGATTTCCGCAACCATCATAAAAGCACTTGAAATGGTCCGTGAACGGAGCGACATGCTGGAGAGGGCTGACCCGCGGCCAGACCTTTCCACGATCTTTGACGAGACCGACCGGCAGTGGCTGTGTATTGACCTTCCCCAGGACCCGAACCGCGATCCGTCCATCATCTCGATGGACAATGCGCTTCTCCTCCTCTATGCCGTGGGGATTGCCACATCGTCAGAAGACCAGCAGGCGCTTGAGGAAAACCAGAAGTTTGTGCTGCAGATCCTCGGGGACTATAAAATACCGTTGAACCTGTAATCAGAGGGAGTCCAGGCTGATGCCTGAGAAGTCCTCCTGTGCCTTTCCAATTTCCTTTACCCCGAACGCCGTCTGAACTGTTCCCATTTCGAGATCACGGGCGGCATCACACATGTAATCAAGGATATCGATGGAGAGCTCCTTTTTCACCTTGCTTTTCCTGATCTGGTCGACAAGGAAGGCAAGTTTTTCCGGGTCCTCCATCCTGAGCTTGGCAAGGCTGATAACGCAGAGGTAGATCCGGGTGAGGTTCCTGTCGGTACCGGTGATGGTATCAAAGAAATTACGCAGGATCTGCGCCTGGAACACCTCTCCCTGCATGTAGATCCGATCTTTTACGTCCCAGTATAAATAGATATGGTAAAAATCGGAGGGATCTTGGTTATTTTGCCGTACTAACGATCTTGATGATGTCCCCGTCGGCAAGGACGTGGGATTCTCTGATCCTCATCTTCTTCCGTGCGTCGATGGCATACAGGAACCCTTTCCCGATATCCGTATGGACCTGGAACGCGAGGTCATGAGGGGTTGAGCCTTTTTTCATGAGAAATGCATCAGGCAGGACCCGTCCTTTGCCATCGGTGAAGTGGTTCTCGTCCTCGACAGGGTAGACCACAATCATGTCAAGCTCACCGAAGACCATTTTATTGATGGTCTGTTGCACGCCCGTCCCGTCGAACCGCTCCATCAAAGCCTTGATACGGGCGAGCCCCGCCTTCTGACCCGGTGAAAGGGTCTCCTCTTTCGCAATGGTAAAGGACGGATCCCCGGGATGATAGGTGATCAGCTGTCCTGCGGCTGCGTTCCTGAGGGCAAGTTCACTTGCAGCAGAGACAAAGTGGATGTCGGCGTCCGAGAGGCGCTTGATGAGGGCATCGCTTGTCTCATCGACCTTGTTCCCGATATGGAGCATCGGCTTCGAGATGGTAATCAGGTGGTGACAGAAGGTGACAAGGGTCTCGCCCTGGCACTTGACCAGGGGAACCCCCGTGGCGGTCTCTGCTGCAGTGATGTCGTGTTCGCGGATCCCTAGTCCTGCAAGGGCTTCCGCTACCCCCTTCTCAATGGGATAGGTCTTGGACTGCGCAGAGCGGGAGATCTTCTGCCAGTGTTTCTCAAGGATGCCATAGACCCACATGGCCATCTCATATTCAAGGAACTGTATGTCTCCCAGCGGGTCATGGGAACCAGGCTCAACACTGTTCCCCTCGCTGTCCGTACCCCCACTTGCATCGATGACGTGAATGATGGCATCGGCCTGCCGGAGGTGGTCGAGGAACTGGTTTCCAAGCCCCTTGCCCTTGTGGGCTTCAGGGACCAGTCCGGCGACATCGATGAGGTTCACCGCGACATACCTGATCCCGCCGGAGCAGGCCTGGCACGTGAGGTCAAGACCCCTGCATGGGCAGACCGCCCTCACATACCCTACACCGAAATTTGCATCAATGGTGGTGAAGGGGTAGTTGGCTATCTCGGCATGCGCCATGGTCGCCGCCTTGAAGAATGTGGATTTACCGCAGTTCGGTTTTCCCGCAAGGGCGAGAGTGATCATGGTTTACTCCTTTTATAACAGGACTTCATAACCGTTCTGTATGGGAAGCACTGTCAGAAAAACCTACTATTTCGATACACCCGGAGCCGGAAACACAAGGGAGGCTGCAGGGATTGCCCTCGAACGAGCCCGTGAACTCGGCATAAAGAGGATCATCGTTGCAAGTACTTCCGGAAAGACAGCGGAAATATTTGCAGAAGCCCTGGATGGAACGGGTGTCTCTCTTATTGTCGTGACCCATGTTGTCGGCTTTACGAAGCCTGGTGTCTGGGAGTTCGACATTGACTGTGCGGAACGACTGAAACAGAAGGGGGTCAGGATAGTGACCGGTACGCAAACACTGTCCGCGCTTGAAAGGGCGATCTCGCGGTCCCCGAAGGTCTGAGGAGGGT
>CASGHA010000155.1 GCA_949319355.1 uncultured Methanospirillaceae archaeon
AAATAGACAAACTGGTCAAGAAAAGCGGTGATGATACTCTCTACAACCTGACCAGAATTAACAGCGACCTCCACAATTCCAAGGTCAGTATCATCGGTATCTCAAACGACCTTTCTTTCAAGGACTTCCTTGACCCCCGGGTCCTTTCCTCACTTTCCGAGGAGGAAATGGTTTTTCCACCCTATAACGCACCCCAGCTATGCGACATCCTTGCCCAGCGTGCCAACCTTGCATTTGTTGATTCGGCACTCGAAGAGGGTGTCATCCCGCTTTGTGCCGCCCTGGCCGCACAGGAGCATGGGGATGCTCGCCGGGCCCTCGACCTGCTCCGGGTATCTGGGGAGATCGCAGACCGGGAGAACGCCGACCTGGTCCGGGAGGGGCATGTCAAGCAGGCACAGGCAAAAATCGAAACAGACAGCATGATAGAATGCATTGCGACCCTTCCCATGCAGAGTAAGGTTATCCTCTACTGCATGTTCCTCCTCCACCAGGTCGATCTCACTATCTTCACAAGTGGCGAAGTGTTGCGAGTATACAAGGATGTTGCGCCTATACTCGAGATCGATGTATTAACTCACCGGAGGATCACAGACCTCATATCAGAGCTGAATATGCTGGGTGTGATTAATACACGCGTGGTAAGCCGCGGCAGGTACGGGAGGACCAAGGAGATGTGGTTTGACATTAATACCCAGAAGATATGGGATGTACTCAAGGCTGACCAGCGCCTATCCAAAAACGGCTTAAATGAAATCGACGCAACGTGGATAAGACGCGCCTTCCGGTGATTCTAGAATGGATGACACAGATATCCAGCTCCTCCGTCTGATTGAGGACAACTGCTTGCTAACCGATACCGAACTTTCTACCATGTTGGGGATTCCTGCAGAAGAAACATCCGCACGAAAAAACCGGCTCCAGGAGGCACAGGTCATCCGCAAATACTCCGCAGTCATTGACTGGGCCCGGGCGGGAGACGGAGGGGTAGCAGCGGTCATCGAGCTCAAGGTAAGCCCTGAACGGGATTTCGGCTATGACAGGATAGCCGAGCGGATATCCAAGTTCAGGCAGGTCAACTCCTGCCGCCTCATGACCGGAACCTATGACCTCCAGCTGCTGGTCGCGGGTAAGGACATGCAGGAAGTTTCGCGGTTCGTATCAGAGCATATTGCACCTATGGACAGGATCCGCGAGACCGCCACCCACATCATCATGAAGACCTACAAGGAAAATGGTACCATTTACTTTGAAAAGGAAGCGCAGGAACGCCTTCCCTTTTCGTTCTGATGCCTATGAGAGATTTTGTATCAGAACGGGCCAGGATAATCCCGCCATCAGGGATCAGGAAATTCTTCGACCTGGTCCTCGGCATGGAAGATGTCATCTCTCTCGGTGTGGGTGAACCAGATTTCTCAACTCCATGGGGAGTTTGCGAACGGAGCATCTACTCCATCGAACAGGGTACAACCTCGTATACCTCGAACAGGGGCCTGGAATCCTTAAGAGCACTCCTATCCGTTTACCTGGCTGACCATTACGGTCTTTCATACAGGTCTGATTCCGAGATGATCATCACGACGGGTGTATCGGAGGCCCTTGACATTGCCATTCGCTCGGTCGTGGACCCCGGGGATGAAGTGCTTGTAACGGAGCCTATCTATGTATCCTATCCGCCCTGCGTAACCCTTGCCGGGGGCATCCCGGTACCAGTCCCCTGTCTTGAAAAGGACCACTTCCACCTCACGCCTGATGCCCTGGTGGAACGCATCACTTCCCGGACCAAGGCGCTGATCATCAATTTCCCGAACAATCCGACCGGAGCGGTCATGAGAAAGGAGGATCTGAAAGGCATCGCTGATCTTGTCACGGACCATGACCTTGTCCTCATCAGCGATGAGGTCTATGCCGAGCTGACCTACGAAGGTAAACATGTAGCCGCGGCAACCGTCGGGGACCTGTGGGAAAGGACCATTACCCTGAATGGCTTTTCAAAGGCATACGCCATGACGGGCTGGCGTGTGGGGTACCTCTGTGCACCGAGGGATATCTGTGACGCCGCGCTCAAGATCCATCAGTACGTGATGCTCTGCGCACCCATCATGGGCCAGGTCGCAGCGGTTGAAGCGCTCCGCAACGGTGAGGAAGACAAGGACGCAATGGTCAGGGAATACCATCTCCGGCGCAACCTCTTTGTCGAGGGACTCAACCGGATCGGCCTCGGATGCCACATGCCTGAAGGGGCGTTTTATGCATTTCCGTCAGTCAGGGAATTCGGTCTTGCAGATGACGAGTTTGCGGAAAGGCTCCTCCGGGAGAAACAAGTCGCCGTTGTGCCCGGGAGTGTTTTTGGGAGTGGGGCGGCAGGCCACCTCCGGTGTTCGTATGCGGTTTCGAGGGAAAATCTTGCAGAAGCGGTCTTGAGGATTGGAGAGTTTATCGGATCCATCTAGAGACCGGGTACCTGGAATTTTCTATGCCCTCATTAATCCTCCCGCCTGTCCAGATGAATCATGGTCGACTGACCATGTTTCCGGTTGATACCGGGTGGCAGGTTTATTGCTGGTGGTCACCCACGTATCATGGT
>CASGHA010000156.1 GCA_949319355.1 uncultured Methanospirillaceae archaeon
CTGCCGGGCTGTACCTGGGGGATTGGCAGGGAAAAATCCGGGTTCTCCCTGACATTACCTGCCGTCTAACTATGCCCGAAGCCTGTCCGGGTTATCATGGTCACCAGCCGGTTGAGGTGGTCCAGGAATGGTGTGCCCTGGAGTACCGCCAGGTCAACAGCCGGTTCAGACTTTCGGACTGCCGGTTCATACGGGAGGAACTGGACCCCGGAAAACAGTTTTAAGTCCCTGAAACGGTCAGTCACCGTCTGTTCATGGGCATCACTATGTACCTGGTTCACAACGAGGACCACGTCCGGGACCCCCAGCTGTCGTGCGAGTCTGGCTGATGTGGCAGCGACCGAGAGGGCGTTGTATGAAGGGTCGGCCACGACCAGGGCGGTCGAGTACCCGGATGCGACCGCCCTTCCAAAATGTTCCAGGCCGGCCTGGGTGTCCAGGAGGACCATGTCATCGGGTGACCCTGGCAGGCCCCTGATGACCGAGGACAGGAGGGTGAACTCGGGGCAGAGACACCCACCACCAGCCCTGCTGACACCGCCAAGGACAAGGAGCCGGATGCGTTCCCCCACAGCTATCGAGAACTGCCCTGCCACACCGGTGACGTCCGGGTTCAGCACGAGCAGCCCCCCACTCCCACTCCCCGGGACTGCCCCTGTTTTCTCCCCGATATACCTGACCTGGTGTGAGAGCGGGACGATCTGCTCTGCTTCTGACGGGGGGACCCCGAGTGTGACAGCCAGGTTCTGCTGGGGGTCTCCATCCACGGCAAGGACTAAAAAACCCGCATTGGCGCATGCCTGTGCCAGCAATGCGGTGAGGGTGGTCTTCCCGACACCGCCCTTCCCGGTGACCAGGACCCTCATCATGGGATTTTCCTCCTCAAGGGAGCTGCTTGCGTAACGCCTGATCCTCTTCGCCCAGGTGCAGCGTCATTCCTGCTTTTTCGATTATATCCCAAGGTCTGTCCTTTTCTTTTCAATGTGCCCGGCGATCAGGTCTGCGGCCTTCAAAGGGTCGGGTTCTACGGCAAATCTGGCGTTCACCGCGCCTTTCAGTCCCTCGGTGAGGAGGGATACAACCGCCGGGCTCCCGCTTATCTTGGGCATCACACCAAGGACGGTATACACTCCGGAGGCGACAAAGTACGCCCCTATTGACACCGCCTTCTGTGAATACCACTCCGGTGCGGCCCCGGCTATCGGCAAGCGGTGGATCCCGACATTGAGGGCGTTTCCAAGTTCCGCAGCAAGGACGAGGATCCGCGAGTTGTCCACGCAGGAACCCATGTGCAGGACAGGGGGGATCTTCAGGGACTCGCAGACCGCCCGGAGGTCATCGCCGGCAAGGGATGCGGCCTCAGGCTGGAGCAGCCCGGCCTTTCCCGATGCAATGGCAGCACAGCCCGTCTCGACGCAGAGGATGTTCCTCCTGATAAGCTCCTTTGTGAGGGTGACATGTCCATAGTCGTGCCTGACCTGGGGGTTGTTGCAGCCGACAATGCCTGCGGCACCCCTTATCTTCCCGGAGGCTATCAGGTCGATCAACGGCTTGAAGGACCCCCCAAGCGCCGATTTGATGGCTTCGTTCGAAAACCCGGTGACGACCCGTACGGGTTCACCAGGGATCATCACGCGGTCCCTGTTCCGGTTCCTGAAATTTTCAACAGCCATCCTGACAATGGCCTTTGCCGTGGCAAGGGCGGTCTCCTGGCGGAATTCGAAGTAATACGACCCCGGGATGGTCGCTTTCGGGCTTGTCGAGATAATGAGGGTGTGATAACAGCTGGCGGTCCTCGGGAGAGACGGGAAGATGCACTGGTAGTCGACGACCATTGCCTCGAGGGCACCAGTAGCTATGGCGAGTTCCTGGTTGAGGTGGTTCCCGGCATTCGGGACTCCTTTTCTCATAAGAAGCTCGTTTCCCGTGCAGCACAGGCCTACAAGGTTTATTCCGCCTGCCCCATGCTTTTTTGCAAGTGCCTGCATCTCCGGGTCGGCTGCTGCCCTCACGACCATCTCTGAAATCATGGGGTTGTGTCCATGAAGTGAAATGTTGACCTGGTCTGCCCTGATAACTCCCAGGTTCACCTTTGACTCATTGATGGCCGGTGTCCCGAAAAGCACGTCTGAGATCTCGGTGCCCATCATCGAACCGCCCCACCCGTCGGACAGCCCGGTCCTCAACCCATGGAGCAGCACGTTTACATAGTCTGCCCCGACCCCCATCTGGACACGGTGCATGGCATCCACGACCTCGCGGTCAATCCCCCGTGGCGTGATCCCGAGGTTTTCCCAGACCTCCCGGGTCGCCTTCGGGGCACGCTTCAGGAACTGCAGGGTGTTTTTTACCATACCGAACTCCTCGAGCATGGCGAGGCCGACCTCGGCGGCCAGCTTTTCAGGAGCTTTTCCGGAGGGCGATACCCCGAACTCCTCTGCAAGGCGTTTCAGTTTGTCGACATCATTAATCCTGTAGTCCTCAGCCCGGCCCGTGCCCAGAAGGTACAGGGTCTCGACGATGTCCCTCCCGTGGTCGGAATGGGCGGCAGCTCCTGTTGCGATCATGTCAAGCAGGTTTCGTGCGACGATCAGGTCGGCATCCGCCCCGCAAACACCCCGTATTCTGTTGGGTGGGATGATACGACACGGGCCCATGGCACAGCGGGAGCAGGACACACCCGATGCGCAGAACTTACATGGTGGCTGCTGCATCTCGTGCCTGTCCCAAACCGTCTCTATCCCTTCCCGCATAGTATGTTCGAGGACAGGTTTTGCGTTTTCATCGATGGTCCGGTCCTC
>CASGHA010000157.1 GCA_949319355.1 uncultured Methanospirillaceae archaeon
CGGGCGAGCCCTGGCCTGACCGCAACCGGTTTCAGGAACGCGGAACTTCCCGCTTCCTGTAAGCCATTCTGCCCCTGCAGGGGAGAAACCATATACCCTTGCCCGTTTTTGTAGTACACCGGGACGCACCCATGACCGACAGGACCATCCAGGCATCCCACGACCCCGGATACCTGGCCGAGATCTCAGAGTACCTCAACGCGCTTGCCAGTCCCACCCGCCTTAAAATCCTGACCGCCCTTGAAAACAGGCCGATGGACCTGAAAGAGATCACGGCGGTTACGAAGACCAGCTACGAAAATTCGAGGAAGCACATGGACAAGCTGCTCCTCGCAGGCCTTGTCAGGAAGGAGGCAGGTCTGAGTTCCGAGACGATGACCGGGATCCACCCGGTCTGGAAATACTCGATTGCACGTGGCGGAATGGAGGCGATCATCACAAACCTCTCGATGTTCTCTAAGGTCCCCCTGTCGGTCTCACGGTCGGATCTCGCCGACCGTCTCAGGGAAGTGAAGACAAGGGTCGGTGAGGAAACCGGGAAACGAGGGGCCTGTCTTTACCTCGCGTCCGGAGTCCAGGAAGGCACCATCGTCCCCCTGGATACCGGGACAACGTCGATCGGCCGGGCTGACCCGGGGGCAACACGGCCACATGACCCGTGTTTTGAACTTTCACCGGAATATAAATCAGTGTCCCGGGTTTCCCGGCCCCACTGCAGGCTTCACGGCGGGACCTGCTGGGAGATAGAAGACTGCGGGAGCACCTCGGGGACGTTCCTGAACATGAACCCATTGTCCGCAGGAAAACGGTACGAGTTCCATGACGGGGATACCATCATCCTCGGCACCGGGAATCTCCTGGCACGTTTTATCTTCCTCGAAAACGGAGCCGACTGACACAGATACCCCCGATACCTGCGGACCACCGGTATGAAGACCTGCCTGTTCATTCACATCATCCTCTCCTTCCTGATACTGTCAGGGGCGGCAGTGGCAGCGGTTGCTCAGCATGAACCGCCTGAAAACAGTTCTTTTGCTTTTCCGCTGCTGGAGAAACCGGTCTTCCTACCCGGGCACCCACCTTCGGCTTCCTCGGCCGGCCTGGACAGCCAGCCATACCCACCGCCTTTAAGGGAGGACAGCCGGACCGCCGACTTCGGCCGACCAAACCTTTCCGGCCCGGGGCCGTTGAACGGGAGGGCGGATGGCCAGCCCGGGGACCCGGTCATGGGAGACTCATTTGCAGGATTAGCCGTCTCAACCGGTATCATTTTCCTGATCTTCCTCGGCATCCTTTATGCGGGGTACCGGATCGGCGCGAACTATTCCTATGAAGCAGCCGGAAATCTCCTGGGGTGGCTTGCCGCCGGCCATGCAGCCAGCATCGTCCTCCTGGTCCTGGGCGTCCTGTACCTGCCTGTCCGTGGAGGGCCGCCTGAACCCGCTTTTGAGACAGCAAACGCATTGCTCGGCATCCAGATATACCTCATCTTCTCTTCGGCCGCACAGGCGGTTTCCCTGTTCAGGGACCGCCCTATCCCCCCCGTCCAGTACGCCCATATCTTTTTTGCGTTCGTGGCGATCCTGATGACTCTCGTCCCGGGGTACCGTTTCCTCGAGTCTACACTCCTTTCGGTCTCCATCATGTACCTCCCGGGGGTTGTCCTGTCACTGGTAACCCACCAGGTGACGGAGAGGCAGGGGCGACGCGACAGTTCCAGGCTCTCCCGGGGGGATATGACGGTATCAATTCCCAAGGGAGTTCCCTCGTCATTCCCCGTGAGCCTCCTGTCCCGTTACCATGACGTGAGTGTCATCGGAACAGGGGGACTTGCAGTCGTCTATCTCGCGACCCGTTCGGAAACGGACCGTAAGGTCGCGGTGAAGGTCCCCTTCTCACTCGATGAGGTGAGTGGGAGGACGTTTCTGAACGAGATGTCGACCTGGAGAGAGCTCCACCACAAAAATATCGTCGAGGTCTATGACCAGAACATCTATCCGGTGCCCTATGTCGAGATGGAGTACCTGAAACGGTCGCTTAATGACCTCACCTACCCGTTGTCTCCCGGTTACGCCGTTTCGGTCACGAGGGACATTGCAGAAGCCCTCCTCTATGCCCATGGAAAAGGGATCATCCACAGCGATATCAAGCCCGGCAATGTGCTCCTCACCGATGACGGCGTGGGGAAGCTGACCGACTGGGGGCTCTCCCGTTCCATAACCCGGGCGGAGATCACAAAAAACACCAGTTTCTCGCTGCACTATGCCGCCCCCGAGCAGCTGGCCCCGGAAGAGTACGGGGTGAGGGATGAGAGGACCGATATCTATCAGCTTGGCGTCCTGCTCTACGAAGCCCTCTGCGGGCAGCCTCCATACCTGAAACAGGCGGCGGGTGAGATGTTTCTCGCGGTCCGGAACAATGTGTTTACCCTTCCATCGGAGTGCTCACCCGTCCTTGCTCCCTTCGACAGGATTGTATCCCGGTGCCTCAAACCTGACCCTGATGAAAGGCTCGGCACCATGCGTGAGTTCATCGCCTGCCTTGACCAGGTCAGGGACGAACTGTGGAAACCCTGAGACCCGGTATGCTCCCGCCCCTATCAGGCCGTATGGACTCCCGGGGCGGGTAAAGGTGAAGGGTTCCCCGGAAGTCCGGCCGGATTTATAAAAAAGGTCCCTGTAGGGGAAGTGTGCCCTTATCAGGACGTCTCCGGAGGTTGCGGCGGCTTCATGGCAGCCTTGAGGGCGTCCTCAGTCACTCCGAGCGAGCTCGCCATTGCTGCAAAGTCAGGCCTCCCCTGTCCGTCTGACGAAAACGCACTTTTCACAGCATCTTCGGAGACCCCGAGGCTGGAAGCGACCGAAGCATAATCCATGGTGCACGGCCCTGGACCATGTCCTTTTCCGGTGCCAAGGGCAGATTTAAGCGCGTCCTCGGTCACCCCGAGGGTTGACGCTGTCGTTGCAAGGTCGGGCCTCCCCTGTCCTTTTCCGGTGCCAAGGGCGGATTTAAGCGCGTCCTCAGTCACCCCGAGGGTTGACGCTGTCGTTGCAAGGTCGGGCCTCCCTTGTCCCGGCATGTCGTTCTTAAGGGTACAGTTTTCTATCGCCTTGAGTGGCTTTCCCATAGCCGTCTGGTTGGGAGCAGGATGGAACGATCCCTTGCCCCCCATGAACTGGGCGACGGCCAGTCCTGACAGCACGAACCCTGCCACCAGGAGGATACAGATGGTTACTGTTGATTTTTTCACGTTACTCTCCTGTTCCCTTTTTTTCAGGGGACCTAGGCCCCGAAGAGAACAGCACCTGGTTTCATGCCCGGGGTATATAGGAACCAAATGTCCGTCAGGTTGAAAGCTGCAACCTGCGGGTTGGAGGTTTTGCAGGCGCCGGGACCGGCCGGTGACCACCTGCCGGCACATGATGTCCATCAGGGAATGATTGTCCTGCATAGAATGGAAAGGGATGCCTTACGGGAATTCCTGGCAGAGCGGGGCAGTCCAGGGTACCAGGGAAACGCCCGGGAGGGCAGGGTGACGAATAAGACATGCAACCGGAAAGGTGTGGATTCCAACCGGTCATGCGTATGGTTCTTTTAAAGGCTGATGACCATGAGTGTCCCCTATAAATGGAAAGCAAACATTACATTTTGTACACTATAGAATACCTTTCCAGCTTCAAAAGTAGCCTGCCATGAAACCCTTCCCACTGATCCGTCAAAACCGGGATTCCATCCTCCTCGCGCTTGTCCTGGCCCTGGCCGCGTTCCTGTACCTGTATGACCTCGGAAAGGAGGGCTTCTCGAACCATTACTATGCGGCGGCGGTCAGGAGCATGCTGGAAAACCCGGAGCTCCTCGTCTTCAACTCATTTGACCCGGCCGGGTTCGTCACGGTCGACAAGCCACCCTTCGCCCTCTGGGCACAGGTGGCATCCGCGGCGGTCCTTGGCTACTCAGGCTGGTCCCTCATCCTTCCCCAGGTCATCGCGGCCCTCGGGTCGGTCATCCTCATATACTATGTCGTGTCGCGTCCGTTCGGGAAACCCGCCGGGCTCATTGCGGCCCTCGCTCTCACCGTCACGCCGGTCCTGGTCGCGGTGACCCGGACCAACAACATGGACGGGCTCCTTGTCTTCGTCCTGCTCCTCGCGGTGGTGACTGCGGTCAGGGCCTGGAAGGACGGTTCGGTCTGGCTCCTTCTTGCCTCGGCGGCCCTCATCGGCATCGGGTTCAACATCAAGATGATCGAGGCATTCGTGGTCATCCCTGCCTGCTTTGGCATCTACCTGCTCGCTTCAGGGATCCCCTTCAGGACACGGTGCCGCCACGTAGCAGCAGCCTTCGTGATACTCATGGTGGTCTCGTTTTCCTGGGCGGTCTTCATGGAGGTGACACCCGTCGGGGAACGTCCGTACATCGGGAGCACCCAGGACAACTCGGTCATAGAGCTTATCTTCGGGTACAACGGGCTCCACAGGCTGTTTGGAGGATTCCGGACCCACAGAGAGGCCCCTCCGGGGTTCAACCAGTCCCGGGACGGCGCGCCCCCGGGAGTAGCCGGTCCCGACCGTCCCGCCATATGGGAACGTAACTCCACCAGTCGAGGCAAAATGCCCGGTGCTCCCGGGATTGAGGGTCCACAGGGAAGTATGGAGGTGCGAGGCGGGCCCTCGTCCCCGTGGATACATGGTTCGGCCTTCCCTGACCCCGCTCCCGGCAGGGACCTCTCCCGCACTTCAGGCCGCGGCCCTGGCGGGATGAATGATGGAGGCGAGCCGGGACTGTTCCGCATGGGCGATGCCGGGATGTCAGGCCAGATCTCCTGGCTCCTCCCCTTCGGACTGATCGGGCTCCTGGCATGGCTTCGGAAACCCTCCTGGAGTTCACTCGCACATCTGGGCGAGAACGAGGTCGTTACCCTTGCAATGGTACTCTGGATCGTCCCCGAGCTCCTCTACTTCAGCTTCACTGACGGGTTTTACCATACCTACTACGTCGTCATGGTCGCCCCGCCTCTCGCAGCCCTCGTCGGGATCGGGGCGGTGACCATGTACCGGTCACTCGGAGACCCCGGGTTCCGCGGGTGGCTGCTCCCCGCGGCGGTCCTTGCGACCGGTGCGGCCCAATGGGTCTTCCTGATGTACGAAGCAGGGTTCTCA
The DNA here is from genome assembly GCA_949319355.1 of uncultured Methanospirillaceae archaeon. GTDB lineage: Archaea > Halobacteriota > Methanomicrobia > Methanomicrobiales > Methanospirillaceae > KLAP105. The sequence continues at coordinate 5,160 of CASGHA010000157.1, forward strand.
GGACCGTTGCCCTACCTTGTCATCACCGGGACGGCCATCTGCACGGGGGTCTTAACTATGACGCGTCTCACCCACTGGCGGGTCCCCCCGTGTCTCCCCCGGGCCGCAGCGGTCCTGGGGGTCGCCCTGCTCTTTATCGCACCGACGGTATGGTCATGTACCCCTGTTTTCTACACGGGAAGCGCTACTCTCCCGCTCGCAGGACCCTCCCTTGCCGTCAGGAACGGCGGGAGCGGACCGGGAGGAATGGAAATAGCAGACCCATCGGCCCTCTATACCTACCTGACAACCCACCAGACAGGCGAAAAGTACCTTATCGGCATGGGTTCTTCGAACTCCGGAGCGGCGGATTTCATCATCGCCACGGGAGCACCCGCCATCGCCATCGGGGGGTTCACCGGGTCTGACCCCATCCTTAACGCCGGTTCGTTCAGGGAACTTGTTTCAGGCGGATATATCCGCTTTTTCATGTCCGGGGGAGGTGCCGGCCCCCAGGGCGGAGAGGGGTCCTCCATCTCATCGTGGGTGGCCGGGGCATGCAGGGAGGTCCCGGTGAGTGAATGGAGCACGGCGGGTTCAGGGAGAGGACCAGGGGGTACCCTTTACGACTGCAAGGGAGCCGCCTAAGGTGAGGAAAATGCCGGGATACCCGATTGACCGTGCCTTCAGCCATCAGCCGGTATCGTGCCTGGACCACCTGCCAGGGTTCCTGGTCATCGGAATACTTGCAACGCTCCTTGATATGAGTCTCCTGTACCTCCTGACCGAAATCGCAGGGCTCTGGTACCTCATTGCGGCAGGAATATCGTATACCTCAGGAGGTATCTTCAGTTACATCCTCAACAAGGAGCTGACATTCCACAACCCGAGCCGCAGTTATGTCCGGCAGGGCCTGGTATTTCTCGCCATCTCAGCGGCAGGTCTCGTCCTGAACACAGGAGTCATCTGGCTCGGGGTCGAGGTGTCCGGCCTCCATTATCTTATGGCAAAGGCGGGAGCCACAGCTATTGCCTTTTTCTGGAATTTCTTCGCCCAGAGTACGATTACGTTCAGGGTGTGGAGGTGACGCCTATGTAAGACACCACGGTATCTGCACGAAGCCCGGGCGACCATTCCTCGTCGACCCGGCAACCAGGTGGTTGGCGGAGCCGCAACAGGAAATACACCCTTGTCCTGTTCATCGTCAATCCTTCCCCAAAAACGGCTGATACAGGATACTACTTCAGCCTTATAACAATCCACGGGCAGTATTCAGGGGGGAGAAAACAGAGTCGGACCCCCTGGGCTGTTCCCTTTTCTTCTATTCCCGGGACACCACCGTGGTCACCGACTGTCCTTATCTCATTGGCCGGTTTTCATCCTCCAGACAGGATACAAAGCCCTTTTCAGTATAAAGCAGATTGCCGCCCCCTGGTCAGCCCTGCCTGGCACACGGTCCCCGGGCTGGAATACCTGATAGCGGCCCCGGGGTTGTCCCCGATTACCGCCTGCACGACGGGGTCAGGGTCGATGGGGCCGATACGGGGCGGGTTCTGGTATATCCTGGAGATGATGCCGATATTACGGATGACCCCCCGGACTGGAAGGGTTCGCCGGCGGTCAGACCCGCCCGTTTCCGTTTTTATTCCGCATCATGGCGGCTATGGCAACGAGCAGGACGATGATCACAAGGCCTGACGCCAGGAAGAGCACCGGTTCCTGGACATTGATCGGAGGTTTTCCGGCAGGTGAAGCCCCGTCTGAACGGAACGTCATCGTCATGGACCGCTCAGCGCCGGAAACGGGGTCGGTGGCGATGAGGAGGTACGTGCCATCGGGTACGTTCGTCTTGTCGAGCTCGCCCTTGAAATGACGTCCCGTCTGGTCCCCGGGTGGTACGTCAGGGTCCGGACCGATCTGGGTGGACTGGACAATAGTGCCCTCGGGCTGCCTTTTAAGGGTGATGAGGACCCGGTCCGGAGGAGAAAGGTCCGGGTTTCCGTGAAGGGACCAGTCCGCGTACACGGTCAGGGACTTGTTGGCATGGTCTGAAAGGAGACTCAGTTCGATCACCGGCTGAGGGGGTATGACGGAACCCATGGCAGGAAACGACAGGATGAGGGACAGGGTGATGAGGAGGATGAGGGAAAAAAAGAGCGGCTGACGTCTCATGCCGGCGGCTGACGGTTTCATGCGACAAGATAGACCGGGAAGACCTTAAACCTATTTCGGCGGTGTACCTTCCTCCGGTCGCCTGGTGCGTCATTCCCGGGATTCCGGTTTCCCTGCGGGGTTGGACAACCCACTCGGTCAAGAAGACGGGGGTGCCTTATCCGGTCTTTAAATGACCCGGCACTGAGTTTATACCGATAGAAATGCAAGGTTGATGATGCCTGCGGCTTCCGCCGCCCGGCGCCACCCTGCCCCACGGGACGTTACAAATGCTCTGCCCAACATGTGGATATACCGGTCATAACCATGCTTTATTCTGCCTGAACTGCGGGTCCTCCCTCAACTCCGGGTCATCAGTCCTGGGAAATCCCGGCTCCTCCCGGGAGGGGAGCGGTAATGGCGGCATGCCGGGTATGGACCCGGGGCAGATCTATGACCATGGCACATTTTTTTTCAACAACGGCAACTATACCACGGCACTCGTCATGTTTTCAAAGGTCCTCGAAGCCGACCCGTCGTTTGACAGGGCCTGGAACGCAAAAGGCGTTACCTACTCAAAAATGGGGCGGTACAGCGAAGCCCTGAGGTGTTACGATAAAGCACTCATGATCAGACCGGGCGACCGGAAATACCTGGATAACCGGGAAAAAGGCCTGTTAAAACAGCGTGCCGACCCATTCTACCAGGTCCCGGTAAAATATACGATAAACACGCGGGCGTCTGACCCGGGACCAGCGACCCCACCCACCCAGGTACCGGGAGGCTCGGTCCTGAACCGGCCATACCGGGCAAACGTGCCCATAACGGCCCTCTGTCTTGCATTCTGGACGGTCATGTTCCTGTCCCACACCCTGGTGACGGACGGGCAGGGCTGGTCCCCGCTCGTACTCCTGGGGATCGCGACAACCGGTGCCTTTCTGGCATACCGGGATGCCAGGAGGCTCGGTTCAGGGAAAAACCCTGCAGCAGCAGGCCTTGAACGGTGGAGGCCTGAATCATGGGGATGGTTCCTGTTCATCCTCTTCCCGGTGTCCTCCCTTGTCTACCTCGCCAGGAGGAAGACCATTTTCATCACCAACCGGAAGTCACGGGACCTCCCCTGTCTCCCTATGACTCCGGGCCAGGTCCTTGTCAGGGGCCTCGGGGTGCTCGTCATGCTTGCATGCGGCATCATGGTAATCATTTCATTCATCCCCGCCATTACCGGTCTGTTCCCCTGAAATCCCTGCAGGGAGGAGGCCGGACCACCGTGCAGCACAGGGGGGTGGGTGCATTCAGTCCTGCGATATCTCCCGGCCGGTATCCGTCCGGCATGGGATCTTCCCGGATTACGGATATGAGGGCATTATAAGGGCTCTGTTACAAATAATGGCAGGTATACATGCGGGACCAGGTCTGTTTCGTTATCTCTTGTATCATTATCCTCCTCCTCTTCTCCGTCCAGGCGGCCTCGGCAGCCAGGATATCGGTGCAGGACATGAATGTACGCCCAAACGGGGAAGCGTCCGCCACTCTCGTGCTCGACTCCATCTCCCCGGGCATCTCGGTCTATGACATCACGGCCAATGTCACCGACCCGGCGAAAGCGCTGATTACTGGCGTGAAATACCCGCCATGGGCGAAATTTTCCCGCCAGCACGAGGCTCCGTCCGGGGATGCCAGGCTGATGGTCATCAATGATGGGTCGGCACCCCGGGACAGCCTTGTCCTTGCGACCATCACGATAACGGGTGTCGCTCAGGGCGATACCACCCTGGCTGTCACCGTCCATGAACTGAGGGACACCGGGGGGCAGGTCGTGCCCGTCGACATATCAGGCGGTGCCATCTCGGTCTCGGGACAGCCGGTCGAGGGCCGTCCGGTCTCCACCGTCGTTCAGGGAACTGCATTTCAGGCAGAGGGAATCATACCTGCGACTTCGGTACGACACACACCCGGGTTTGGAGTAGTACTCGGTCTGATGAGCACCCTCGGAGCTGCAGCCGTCTTCGCACGCCGTTGGTCTGCCTGATACCGGCCAACCGACGGCCATTGCCGGCTTTATCCGGGATGGATCCGATTTTAACCCGGGTTCAGGGGAGGTCCCGGTTCACCTGCCGTTCCAATGACGGACCGGTACGTGCCATCGATCAGGAAAGGAAAGCAGGTGACGGTCTCGTCGCAAAAAATATCATGATGAGTCCTTCCGGCTTACCCGGGGATGGGGGAGAAGGTTCAGCCTGTGGCGTATGAAAGGGCGAGCTCCTCGAGGTCCCCGATCTCCATAGGAGTCGGGATCGTCAGGACGGGCTCTCCGGTGACCGTGCCGGCGAGCTCCCGGTAGTGTCCAGCCTGGGCTGATTCAGGGGAGAACTCGAGCACAGTCATCCGGTTCAGTTCCGCCTGCTGGACGACCGGGTCCCGGGGAATGAATGCCGCCAGGGAACTGTTGATCCGGGACGCGAACTCGGCGATAAGCTCCCGTTCACCCGGAGTCCCCCGGGCGTTCCCGATGACCCCGGCAAGCCGGCACAGGCTTTTCTTGTTGCGGGAAAGCCGCTCGATAGCTTTTGAAATATTATTTGCAGCATACAGTGCCATCAGCTCTCCGGAGGTCACGAGGTAGATCTCGCGGGCATACCCTTCCCGCATCGGCATCGCGAACCCGCCGCACACCACGTCCCCGAGCACGTCATATACGATGATCTCGGAGTCGAGGGCTCCGAGTCGCTCGAGGACCTGGAAGGTCGCGATGATGCCCCGCCCCGCGCAGCCGATCCCGGGCTCGGGGCCGCCGGCCTCGACACACCTGACGCCTGCGAAGCCGGGGAAGACAATCTCCTCAAGGCTGATGTCCCGGTCGCCTTTTTCACGGACAAGGTCCATGACGGTCGGGATGAGCCTGCCGTGCATGAGCATCCTGGTGCTGTCGCGCTTCGGGTCGCAGCCGATCTGGAGTACCCGTCTCCCTGACAGGGCGAGGGCTGCCGAGAGGTTTGCCGAGGTGGTCGATTTCCCTATCCCACCCTTGCCATAGATGGCGATCTGACGCATCTTCATCATTCTATTCGGTTGAAACGAGATAAACCCGCAGGAGAAAGATTCTGACAGGCCGGATGGGGGTGTGATCGGACACCGGGAGGTGGCGGCATTCAGGGAAGACTCTTCCCTGCCGGAGACACCCTGACAATGTAAGAAAAATGGAGAGGAGACAGGGCTCCTTTCACTGCCTGATATTCCGGCTGTTACCCGGGGGAGTCTCCCTCGTCCTGGGAGCCCACCCGGGATGAGCCATACTTCACCTGATGCCTATTGATGCATGTTTTTCAGCAATGTTCGCGGCGAGGCGTTCAATCGCCTGGAACTCCTTTGCGCCCGGGGCTCCACGGACCATGACCGGTTCGATGACCTCTGCCTTGACGTGGGTGAGCATCCCGGTCAGCTGGTCGAGCGTCTTCCCTCCCCACCCGTACGACCCTACGACGGACAGGAACTTCGTCTTCGGTTTCAAAGCATTCGCAATGAACGCGATGTTTGCGGCAAGCGGGTGCGGGCCAAAGAGCACGGTCGGAGTGCCAATGACGACCGTGGCGGCATCGACCAGGGAGGTCGCGATCAGTCCGATGTCGCTCGAGGTGAGCGGGAACACCCTGACTCCGATACCCTTGGCCATGAGGGCCCCGGCGAGGTGGTGCACCATCTTTTCCGTGCTCCCGTGCATCGAGACATACAGGATGACGACCTCGTTTTTTACCTCGTCTGAGGTCCAGCCTCGGTATGCGTCGATAATTGCTGCCGCGGGCTTTAAACATGGCCCGTGGCTCGGGGCGATGACCTCGGGACCCATTGCCGAGATCCGGTCAAGGTACGTCCTGATGCTCCCCCGAAAAGGCATCATGATCTCGGCGAAATACCGCTTTGAAGCCGTCTCCCTGATGGCAGCACCGTCGCTGAACAGCTCGCTCATAGCGTAATGCGAACCGAAGAGGTCACAGGAGAAGAGAATACGGTCCTCTTTCAGGTACGTAAGCATGGTCTCGGGCCAGTGGACCCAGGGGGCCATGATGAACTCAAGGGTTTTTCCGCCGAGGTCCATCGTGTCCCCATCCTTTACCGCGATGATCCGTTCAGGGTCGATGTCGAGGAGTGCCGGGAGGATCTCTTTGCACTTTTCTGAACAGACCACTTTGGCTGCGGGAAACAGCTCGGCAATCATCGGGACAGTTCCTGAGTGGTCCTGCTCGGCATGGTTTACAACAAGGTAGTCCACCCGCTCCGTCTTGGCCTCCACCAGGTTTTTCACCAGTTCGAACTCCATCAGGGGGTCGACGGTATCAATAAGTGCCGTCTTTTCTGACCCCCTGACAAGGTAGGAGTTGTAGCTCGTCCCGTCCGGAAGGGGGATGAGCGAGTCGAAAAGTCTTCTCTCCCAGTCGATGGCTCCGACCGAGGATACTCCGGGGGCGAGTTCGCGTACGACCATACCATATCCCTCCCATCACTCTTCTCTGAAGAGTGGCAGCCCGGCCCCGCAGACCGGGCAGCAGAAATTTTTCGGAAGGCTGGAAAAGTCAGTCCCCGGTACGATGCCAAAGGCCGGTTCCCCGGCACCAGGGTTGTACTGGTGGCCGCAGATGGTACATACATAACGTGTCATGGATGAATCATCTAACCCATATCCCACCGGTGGCTATAGCGGTTTCGATAGACCTGCATGAACAGGTTCAAAAACCAATATTCAGGCCACACCACAATTCATATATAATGATTTGTTGTTCTAGTATGCATTATAGAAATACATATTAATAATGTAATGATATCTAGTATCATCGTAACTCTTTACGTGAGCTGACATGAGAGCCCATAAACAGACAGAACTGGACCGTATCAGGGATATCCTTGCTGCGCATCCAAAAGGGCTTACCATTGAGGAAATATCCCAGATGCTTCCGCTGAACCGGAACTCTACGGCAAAATATTTAAATACCCTCCACATATCAGGCCAGGTCGAGCTCCGTGAGTTCGGGCGGGCAAAGGTTTTTTCCCTGACCGAGAGGGTCCCCCTCTCGCAGATGCTCTCTCTGTCAAGGGACCTGATCCTCGTCCTGGACAACGACAGGTTCATCCTCCATACGAATGATTCACTCCTCGAGTTCTTCGGATTGGGCCGGGAGGACCTGATCGGTCACCGGATCGAATATACCCCGCTCGCAGGATCATTTCCCGAATCTATCAGGACCCGGATCCAGGAGGCAGTGTCCGGCAAAAAAAGCAACCAGGAGGTCTGTATCGTCAGGGATGGCGAAGAGAACTACTTCCAGCTCTCCATGGTCCCGATCGTCTTCGACAGTGGTTCATCAGGCATATCCCTCTGCTTTGAGGACATCACCGACCTCCGCAACTACCAGATCTACCTCGAACACCTGGTCGAGGAACGGACTGAGAAGCTCGACCTGAGCAACCAGAGACTGAAACAGAAGATCGATGA